>JBDRTQ010000187.1:0-2566 GCA_043823885.1 Candidatus Eiseniibacteriota bacterium
CGTCGGGAACGTCACCGGTTTCGTCGGCAACTTCGACGTGACGCTGGTTCCCACGAAGGGTGGGGAAGGGGAAACGCTCGCCATCGGCGGCATCGTCCTCACCATAGGCGCCGACCTCTACGAGCCCGAAGGCGACTTCGGCTACGGAGAGATCCCGAACGTCATTGGCAGCCCGGACTTCGAGAAGGTTCTGGGGAAGAAGGGCGACACGACCTTCGGCGGCAGGCCGGTAGAGACCGTCGTCTTCGTTCAGTGTGTCGGCTCGAGGGGAGCGAAGGGCAACCCGGAGTGTTCGCGCTACTGCTGTCAGTCGGCCATCCGGCAGGCGATGCAGCTGAGGGAGAAGGGCGTCAACGTCGTCGTTCTCAACCGCGACGTCCGCGTCTACGGCCGGGGCGCCGAGGAGATGTACCGCGAGGCGCGCGGCATGGGCGTGGCCTTCCTCAGATACGACCCGGAAGACCCGCCCGTGGTCTCGCGCGAGGGCGACCGCGCGGTCGTGACCGTGCGCGTGGGCGCTCGCGGCCTCGATGTCCGCATTCCGTCGGACGTGGTGGTCCTGTCGCTCGGTATGGTTCCGAAGAAGGCCGAGACCGAGGCGCTCAGGGACCTCCTCAAGATTCCGGTGGGCAGCGACGGGTTCCTTCTGGAACGCCACCCGAAGTTCGGTCCGGTAGAGACCAACACTGAGGGGATCTTCCTGGCTGGATGCGCCCAATCCCCGAAGGACATCAGCGACTCGATCGCGCAGGCGTCGGCAGTGGCTTCGAAGATCGGCGCTCTGCTGTCGCGCGACACCATTACGCTCGAGCCGGTGACGTCCGTGATAGAAGCGCGCCTGTGTCGCTCGTGCGGTCAGTGCGTCGAGGTCTGCGAGTTCAACGCGATATCGATCGAGGAGTTGCCGGACGGACGGCGCGTAGCCGTCGTCAACGAGGCGCTCTGCAAGGGATGCGGCACGTGCGCCGTCATCTGTCCGAGCGGGGCGGTCTCGATAAGGCACTTCACAGACGAGATGATAGAGACGATGGTCGAGGCTTACCTCGAGCCCACCGAACGGCAGGGCTCGGCGTCGTGGCCGGAGGATTCGCGTGACACGCGCGACTGACGATAACGAAGCGACCGTGGGGGCAGGTCCCGGGAAGGCGGCCGCCGGGACGAGCAGCGGCTTCGAGCCGCGCGTCGTCGCGTTCGCGTGTAACTGGTGCAGCTACCCGGCCGCGGACGCTGCCGGCATCAACAAGATGCAGTACCCGCCGAACGCGCGCATCATCCGAGTGATGTGTGCGGGGCGCATTCATCCCGCGTTCGTGCTCAAGGCGCTCGAACTCGGAGCCGACGGCGTGCTGGTGTCGGGCTGCCACTTCGCCGACTGCCACTACCTGTTTGGCGCCAGGCGCGCGGCGGAGCAGTTCGAGAAGACTGCCGCGCTGGTGAAGCTCCTGGGGCTCGAGCCCGAGCGCGTGCGCTTCGAGCAGATCTCGGCGGCCGAGGCGCCCATATTCGTCAGAGTGATGCGGGAGTTCGTCGAAGAGCTGAAGAAGCTCGGTCCCAGCCCGCTTGCGGGAGCGGCGACAGGCGAGCTCGACATCCCGGACGCGGTCGCGGTGGAGACAACATGACAGCCGACCCGAAGAACCCCTGCTCCTGCGGATCCGATCCTACCTGTGAGGTTGAGGTTCGCGTGCAGATGCACGACGAGATGGCCGACGTCATCAAGAAGTCCAGGGCCAACCTCTGCTACGAATGCGGGAAGTGCAGCGGCATCTGCCCCGTGGCGCGTTTCGACGCGAGCTTCTCACCCCGGTCCCTGCTGGTCCGCGCAGTCAGGGGCGAGGGCGACAAGCTTGTTCACGACGAGAGCGTCTGGTCGTGCCTGACGTGTGGACTGTGTGACACGCGCTGCCCCGTCTCGATCGACTACGGCCTTCTCATGAGAGCAGTGCGCGCCATCGTTCGCCGTGAGGGGGGTGAAGGGACGTGCACGCACGGCGGGGCGGTCCAGTCGCTCACGCGGATCATGAAGACCAAGACTCTCAAGCAGGACCGCCTGGGGTGGATCGATGGCTCGCTCAAGACCACCAGGAAGGGGGAGACGGTCTTCTTTGTCGGGTGCACGCCGTACTTCGACGTCCTCTTCTCAGAGACGGGGGCGTCGACACTCGACGGCACGAGGGGCGCGGTCAAGCTGCTGAACGCGGCCGGTATCACCCCCGCCGTTCTTCCCAACGAACGATGCTGCGGGCACGACATGCTGTGGGGCGGCGACGTCGAGGGCTTCAAGGCGCTGGCCACACAGAACCTCAAGATGCTCGAGGAGTCCGGCGCCGAGCGAGTGGTGTTCGCGTGTCCCGAGGGCTACGCCCTGTTCAAGAACGAGTACCCGGCACACTTCGGCGAGCTTCCGTTCGAGGTCGTCCACATCACGGAGGTGCTCGCCGCTGCGGTCGATGCTGGTAAGCTCTCCTTCGCGGAGGGGCCAGAGCTCACCGTTACGTTCCAGGACCCATGCAGGCTGGGCCGGCACATGGGCCTCTACGACGCGCCCCGCGCCCTGCTCGACGCC
>JBDRTQ010000188.1:0-6194 GCA_043823885.1 Candidatus Eiseniibacteriota bacterium
CCACTTCGTACCGCGTCAGCTCCGCTTCCTGCTTGTACGCGCTCTCTCGCAGGTTCCCTCCGGCGAAAACGAGGTCGCTGACGCGCATCCCTCTTGAGAGAGGGTAAGTGCCGGGGGCATTGACCTCACCGAGGACCTCTACCGTGTCCTCCTCCCGGAACTCCCAAAGCGAGTGAATGGCCAGCTCGTCCATGTCACGCAGCACGACGTTGTGACGCGGATCGTCGCCCAACACACCGGATAGATCGATGGAGACCCTGTCGACGTACATCCTCCGCGGCTCGGTTCTGAAGAGCTCCGCCTCTCCTATCCACGCCTCTCGCGTGAGTCCGCCGGCGGCCAGGATCAGGTCGAGCACACGCATGTCCTTCTTGTGCTCGTACATGCCGGGGAATCTCACTTCGCCGCGCACGCTGACCCGGGGAACCTCACGGAAATGTGCTCTGTGGAACACATGGACGCGATCCCGCGGCGCCAGCACGACGTTCGCGCCCGCGCTCTTAGCGCTGTCCAGGAGAGCCTCTCGGAGATTGAATGCAAGGTACTCGGGTTCGCGGGTTGTCTCGCTCTCGCGCTCGATGAGACCGTAAGTGAAGAACGTCTCCGGAAGGAGGTCCTCTGTCGACGGTATGAGATCCAGAAGTGTCATCCCGTCGACGAATTGCCGCTTCCCCGGCCGGACAACGTTCCCTTCAAGGAAGACGGCCAGTTCGTTGCCGGCGGCCACCGGGTACACCTTCAGTAGATCTCCTCCGCGGAGCTTCCACTCGCCGGCCTCATCGGCGCTCAGATCGTACGTAACGTAGCGGTCGTCGTCGATCCGCTCGAGCTGCACAAGCCCCTCGAACGCGGTCGGCTTCAGTCCGCCGGCCAGAGCGATGAGGTCCCGCGCAGTCATCGAGCCGTTCATTTCGTAGATGGCGGGTCGAAGCACCTCACCCGCCACCCCCACGAGCGGCCCCACGGTCGGGATGAAGATGACGTCGCCGGGCATCAGCCTGGCGTCGTCCGACGTGTCTCCCCTGATGAGGAGATCGTACAGGTCCATCTCGGACACGACCTCGCCGGCACGCTTGAGCTGCACTCGTCTGAGACTCCCTATCGTCCGCACTCCGCCGCTCGCAAAGAGCGCGTTGGTCAGAGTGGACAGCCCGCTCACGGTGTAGCTGCCAGGGCGGAACACATCTCCAAGCACGAAGACCCTGATGGACCTCAGCCGTCCCATCGACACGCTGACGCTGCTGCCGATGGTGCGGTTGTCGACTTCCCTGTCGATGAGTTCCTTCATCTCCCGGAACGTCAGCCCGGCGACCGCCACCGGTCCGAGCTCCGGGAACAGAACGTTGCCGTCTCGATCGACAACGAGATCGGTGGCGAGATTCGTCTTCCCATAGAGCTGTACGTGAACCTCGTCGCCAGGTCCTATGATGTAGTCGGCGCTGACGGGAATGTCCGTGGCAGGTGCGAAGGTCGTGGGCGCTCCGGCGAAGAGGTCGTATCCGAACTGCCTGAGATTGCTGTCGACCTCCAGAGGCCGGGACTCCGCGAGGAATGCCTCGAACGCCTTCTGGATGATCTCGCCTTCCTCCGGCAGGAGCTCGAGAGGAGGAGGTTCAAAACCTGTGGCGGCTTCGGGCTCGCCTCCGACCGTGGCCCACGGGCTCTCGAGCTCGCCCTCTCCCTGCTCCCGAGGCAGCACCGTCACGGGGGTGCTGACGTCGCGCGTGGGGACCTGCTGTTCCCCCGCAGGAGCGAGGCCGTACGCGCGCAGCAGCTCGGCCCTCTCGCCCTCGGGGAGACTTCTCAGAAGGTCCAGAACGCCCGCATCCGTGACCTGAGCGAGCGCGGGCAGCGACAGGACGCCGATCAGTGCAGCTGCAAGAAGGCATTCCAGCGTTCTTCCGTGACGATGTGACATCGGTCGCTCCTCGTGTCCGGCATGGCGCGGAGCCAAGGTGGACGCGGCCGTAGCGCGCGGCAGCAGCCGCGGCTCTTGTGGTCGCGATTGGCATCCAGGATGTGTGCCGTGAGATTCTGCTCGAAGAACCGGAACGTTGTCAATAGTGGACTGGAACGGGCACTTATCCCCTCCGGCGTCCCGCGGTCAGTCTCGCCCACGCATGTTTCAGCACCGCGTAGTCCTCTGCATCCAGGGCGCCGGAGAAGCGGAGTCCCAGAGCGAAGAACGACGCAAGCAGCAGCGTGAGCGTCGCCGCTCGGGGGAATCCCGCTGTCTCCCACACCGATGTCAGTGCGTACATGATCGCTCCTCCGCACAACACCACAGCGACACCTCTGAAGTAGGTTGCACTGAACGGATGAATGCGATGCAGCGCGTACACCTCCAGGAGTTCGGCCAACGAGGCGGCGAGCGTGGCTATCGCAAGGGCGATGGCCGCACCGAGGGCTCCGTATCCCGGGATAAGAAGGAAGCCCAGTCCGATGTTGATGCTCAGCATCAGAAGGGCGTTGACCATCGAGAACTTCGTGTTGCCCAGCGCTTGCAGGGTCATGCCCTGAGGACCGAGCGAACCGACGATGGTTCCGGAAGCAGCCAGCACCAGGAGCGCCGACGTGGCCGCGACGTAGCCGCTCGGGACGAGCAGGACGAGGATGTCCTCACGCAGGAAGAGTATGGTCAGGCCTGTGAAGGACGCAGCGATCAGCATCCACTTGGACACGCGCTGGTGGATCTCCAGGACGCCCTTCTTGTCGCCGGTCGACAGAGACTCGGTCACGATGGGCTTGTATATGCGCCCGAACGACATCTTGACCAGCGTCATGATGAGCACGACGTAGATGAACACCCTGAAGGCGCCGACGTCCGTCTCCGAGCGGAAGGCCCCCAGCAGCAGTACGCCCACGTGCCCCGACAACATCAGCACCAGTTGATTGATGCTGAGGGGCCAGCTGTAGGAAACGACACCCTTGAAATCGACGGCGGACGGAGGGGTGCGACGCAGTGAAGCCCAGATGTGTCTCCGAAAGAAGGCCCACGCGAGCAGTGAGCCAGCGAGCAGTGAGGCCAGGTACGCCCACACCCACCCGAGAAGGCCGAACCCGAGAGCGAGGATCGGAAGGGCGAAAGCGATCTTCAGCAGCGGCAGCGCCAGCTGGTGGGTGTAAACGCGATAGCGCAGCTCCTTGAACCCCGCGAATGACGAGGCGACGAGGTCGATCCACGCAAGCGCCGGAACGGAGAACGCCATCATTCGAAGAACGGGCAGCAGTCCGTCATTCTCGAAGACGGCCGTTGAGAGGGTACGAGACAGGGCCAGCAGGGCGAGCACGACTGCGAGACCGAGCCAGGACGTCAGCCGGAGCGTTCCGGCGAGAAGGCCGCGTACCTTGCCCCCCTCATTGCGGGCGTTGTAGTAGGGAATGAACCGATCGAGAGCTCCCGGAGTCCCGCACAGGACGAAGATCAGAGAGACCGCGACGACCGACTGAGCCACGGCGAATGTGCCGAACTGCTCCGGGTCAAGATACCTGGTGACGGTCGCCAGAACCGCGTAGTTGAGGGCCGTCCCGACCACGGATCCCACCAGGCTGATCCCTGACTCCTTGGCGATCTTGGGCATCCAGGCTGGGGTTCCGCTCGGTTTCTCGGTCATCTGCTCGGATCGTCCTCGGTTCGGCGTGGATGATCGCCGCGGGCATCTTCGGGAGTCCCCCCGGCCCGAAGCCGGCGGCGCACCGCCAACGCCCGATGCCCGGCCCTGCCGGTCAGAGTGAGAGCGTACGACAGATACGGCGTAAGCCAGGTGGGGTCGCTCGCGATCGCGCGCCGGAGTTCGTCCCTGGCCGCGACCGCGTTGCCGGCGTCGCGCTGGTGCATCGCGAGCGCCACGTGATACCTGGCCTGCCTGCGGGGCTTGAGATCCTCCAGGAACCGGTACTTGCCGACCAGGCGGTCCATCACCTTCGGAGCGTCGGCTACGAGACGGCTGACGTCCTTCGAATAGCTGCCCTCATGCACGCGGTGGACGGCAAGAGGTTCGTTGATGAGCGCGACATCCCAGTCGGGAACGATTCGCAGGCAGAGATCGTAGTCGTCCATTCCGCCCCGTATGCTCTCGTCGAACCGGCCGACGCCGTCCAGGCACGTGCGGCGAGCGAGCACCGAGATCAGCGGAATGAAGTTGCGGAGGTAGAGGGCGCGCAGACGGCGGTGCCGTGACATGCGGCCGATGTTCCGAGGGATCTCGCGTCCCTGCGCAAGGCCCAGCCTGGTCCCGTGGTCGTCGATCATGACGATGTCCGAGAAGACCATCCCGAGGTCAGGGGGACCCTCGTCCAGAACCGGCACCTGGGCCTCCAGTTTCCCCGGCACCCACATGTCGTCCTGATCGAGAAAGGCCACGAATTCCCCTGTCGAAGACCCCAGGCCCGTGTTCCGCGCGGCAGGTATGCCCTTGTTCGTCTCGTGACGGGTGAGCTTCACCCTGCCGTCGCTCATGTAGCGGCCGACGACGTCCAGCGATCCGTCGGACGACCCGTCGTCGACGACGACCACTTCCAGGTCGCGATAGGTCTGACCCAGAACCGATTCGATCGCTTTGCCGATGAATCGCTCCCCGTTGTAGCACGGTATTATCGTCGAGACCCTCGGGGCGCGGGCGTCAGGCTCTCCCAACAGGCGCTCTCCTTACTCCGGTGAGACTGGTCTGCAACAGGCTATCGCACTTGCCTCTCACACACAAGGTTCTCAATGGTGCCCCGGCGCCTCCCGGCCCCAAACAGAGAGGCGGACTGCAGTTGAGCCCCCTTGGGACCAACCGTTGTCCGCCTCATGCCAGCCTGACAATGACAAGCCTACCGCACCACCGCCACCTTCGTGCTCGAGCGAACTCCCCCCTCCGCCCGAAGCTTCGCGAAGTCGATGCCGCTCGCGACCGGCTGCCCCGAGCCGTCCAGTCCGTCCCATTCGACGGCGTGCGGACCCGCGGGAAGCACGCGGTCGACGAGCGTCCGCACCAGCCCACCGCTCGCGTTGTAGATAGCGACGAGGGCGCGTCCGCGCGTGTGCACTATCAACTCGACCTGCGTCCCGCGCGACGACGGGTTGGGGCTGGCCCATACCAGCCTCGGCGCGGCCACCTCCGTG
This sequence comes from Candidatus Eiseniibacteriota bacterium, assembly GCA_043823885.1. Lineage (GTDB taxonomy): Bacteria > Joyebacterota > Joyebacteria > Joyebacterales > Joyebacteraceae > JALGZG01. The sequence continues at coordinate 5,108 of JBDRTQ010000188.1, forward strand.
TCGTCGATGCCGGCCCAGTCGGCGTACCTCGCGTCGTGCGCCTGGACGATCCCCCACCCCATCAGAGTGTCCGGCGAGGAACTCTGCGTGGCGGTGGAGCGAAGTGCTTCGATTATCTCCATAGGCGACCACTCGGGACGGGCCTGCACGAGCAACCCCACCGCGCCGGCGGTCAGCGGGCAGGAGAACGAGGTGCCGCTGGCGTACCCGTAGCTGGCGGTATCGCTGGTCGTCGCCACGTAGGCGGACGCGCCCAGCGCCATTACGTCGGGCTTGATCCGCCCGTCGTAGGTCGGACCGACCGAGCTGAAGCCCACCCGGTCCCCGTCGATGTCGACGGCGCCGATCGACAGCACGCTGTCGCCGTCAGCCGGAGCTATCATATAGAGCCAGGGGTCGTCGCCCTCGTTGCCCATCGAGTTGACGACAACGATGCCACGCGCCGCGGCCATGTCCGCGGCCTTCGTAACTACGGCGGTGTTGCCGTCCATGTCCTCGTAGGTGTACCAGTCGAGATATCCCAGGGAACTCGAGACCACGTCCGCGCCGAGACTGTCGGCCCACTCGATGGCCTCCTGCCAGTAGTCCTCCTCTGTCTGGATCTCCTCGTCGAGGATCTCGGTCTTGCAGAGGACGAACCCGGCCTCGAACGAACCTCCGTAGAGCTCGCCCGCGTATTTCCCCCCACGCAGGACAGCGTCGCCGTACCGTGGCCGTCCTGTCCCTCTGGGTCTCCCGGCTGATCGGCCGTCTCCGTGTCGTCGTTGATGAAGTCGCGCTCCGCCACGATGTCCAGGTGGCGGTACGCCTGGTGATCCGTGTCGAAACCCGTGTCGAGCATCGCGATGAGCACGCCCGTCCCGTCGAGACCCTCGTCGTGGAGCTGGTCGACCTGTATCTGCTCTATCTGGCCCTGGGCCTCTCCGTAGTCGAGTGCCCGGCCATCGGGCACGGAGGAATGAGACCCGTCCGCCGGGACGATGTCGGGCATCGGCTTGGACCCGCGCGCCACGAGGCGCGTCTCCCGTACGAACGGGAGAGACGCGATCATTGCCGCCTGCTGATCGTTGGCGAACACGGACACCGC
>JBDRTQ010000189.1:0-7308 GCA_043823885.1 Candidatus Eiseniibacteriota bacterium
GACGGCATCGTAGAGGGTCTGCACGGGCGGTGTCACTTTCACGGGAAGACCCAGCGGCAGGAAGAACGGGATCGTAACGGCGATCCCGATCGCCAGGAAGATCCACCGCCTGTCTATCTGAAGCACCTTCTCAGCCCAAGACATCGCTACCTCCGAGGCGCGGCTGGCCGCGCGTAACTACGCGGACTAGTCGCCGCCCCCCATCCAGGCTCTCTCGATGCCCAGAATGATCTTCAGGGCCGTTGCCATCATGCCGAGTCCCACACCGATCATGACACCTCGCTTCGAGGCGAGGTTGGGTACCTCGAGGATCCATCTCGTCATCTGCGGTATCCCCTCGTGAATGATGTCACCGATGGGAACGCGGCCCAGCATGACGATGCACGCCGCGACAAGCAGGAGCGTCGCCTCGAGCGTACGCGCCCGGAACGCTCTGAACGCTGCCGACGCGACGTAGAACGCCAGGAGCGAGAACATCGTCGCCTCGATGGGCACCTGCACATTCAGGAAGAGCATGCTGAACGGCGAGCCCGGCAGGTTGTGAGACGAGTGAAAGAACCCGAACCCGATCATCGTCAGAAGACCGATGAGAGTAACGTAGCTGAAGGCGCGGTCGTCCGTCCTGTTCCGGATCTTGTGGTAGTGGACCTTGATGAGGCTGATGGTGCCCAGCAGGAACGCGAACGCCAGGAGCGTCTGCAGCCACATGAGAACGCGCTCCTGCATGTCCGCGACGCTGTGGTGGGGAATGAAGTACTGGATCGCCATGAAGACGCCGAAAACGAAACACAGTGCCAGTGGAATCTGTCTACGCATGATAAGGGTTCTCTCTCTTGCGCTGTCCCGTCCGCTAACCTGTCGAGTAAAGCGGCGCCATGAAATTCGCCTCAATGACGCCCGTCGATGCCAGCGTCGCGACGATCACTCCTACTATCAGAAGCACACCAACGATGAGCTTGACGGTGTCCTGCCCCTTGAGCCCGCCCAGCAGGATCGGCTCTCTGGAAAGATAGGCGCTCGCCGCGTAGAGCTCCTCGCCTATCAGCGTGTAGTCGCACGACGTGATGAAGAACGGCAACTGGGTGACCGCGTCGGTCCCGGCGATCTGGATGGCGCCGACGGAGGAGCCGGTCTCAGCCAGCACGAGCGACTCCGCGAAGAACATACCCATGTACAGGATGGTGGCGGGACGCTGACGGACCATTATGCCGTTGACGCCGGCCACGTAGGCAAACTGGCTGCGGGTGAGATAGAAGACGTCGTCCTCGTTGTAGGCGTCCGGGCGACCCATCTCGGCGTACGCCTCCTTGACGACCTCCTGCTCGACCGCCATCACGATGGGGTCCGCGCACGGGACGATCAGCCTCGTGTTGTACTCGGCCGTCTTCTTGGCCACCTCGCCCAGGATGTTGATGGCGGCGATGGTCGCCACGTCGGATATGCCGGAGAGACCCGTAATGTAGAGGATCGGCTTCCCCATCTCGGTCGCTCGCCCGACGGCGTTGTCCACCTCGTCGAGGCCCGGCAGGCGCCTGATGAAGAGCTCCTTGCCTCCCTTGGCCGAATTGACGAAGAAGATGATGGCGAAAACAAAAATGACCACGGCGACCAGGCAGTTGAGCCTGTCCGTGTTGAACCACTGGGGACGCGAGGAGACGGGTCCCACGGTCGGTGAGAAGGCCAGTCGATCGTCCGCGCGCGCGCCCTCGCCGGCCGCAACCCGGTAGTAGTACTCGGTCCCGTTCTCCATGCCCGCGTCGGTGTAGGTGGTCTGCGTGAAACCCACGAGACCCACGACGGCAAAACCGGTGTCCGGGTGAGAGGAACGGAAGATGCGATAGTACTCCACGCGGCCGGACTCGACGTCGGTGGATGCCTCCCAGGAAAGATCGATCTGGTTGCCGCGGTCGTTCTCGAAGTCCCTCACCTGAACGTTGACCGGTGGAGCAAGCAACGCCACGGGAGCCAGGCTGTCGGCTGGAACGGCCGCGTCGTCCTGAGATCGTGCGGGGGCCGGACATAAAGAGAGGGCCGCCATCGTCAGTACGACAACGAACCCCGTTCCCAGGCGTTCGGCGCTCAAGCGCCCCTTGTCCGCGAACATCCAGCGCTCCTTCAACAGGTGAGATCCGACTGAGGGATCCTGCGACCCCTCGGGCGCTCGCGCAATTAAGAGCCCGAAGCTAGCAAATGGTCTGAGGAGTGTCAAGCCAAATGTCCCTCATGGCCGGTCGCGAGGGCGTGTCGCAGGACCGGCCCCCGCTCACTCCCGGCTACTCTTCTATCATCTCGACGTTGGCCCGCGGAAGCAGAGCCTGCTCCCCGCTCTCGAATTCGACTCGGAGCACACGGACCATCGACTCCGACTCCATCTTCTGAAGCTCGTTCGGAAGCTCGGTCACCTTGCCGAGCGACCCGAAGTGCGGCTCGCGGATGGCGCGGATCAGGCTGCCGATCTCGAGACCGGTGACGGAGCCCTCGGCGTCAGACGCGTCCGTGGCGCTGCCCTCGAGAGGAACGACTATCTCCGGCCTGATGACGCCCGCACGGATCTGAGTGGCGCCGTTGATGGACGCCTTCATGCCCTCGCGGGACTTCAGGAGGTCGAACGTGCCGTGCGCCATCGCAATGTCACCGAATCCCTCGGTCAGGATCAGCGCGGTCACCAGGTTCTCGTGGCCGGTGATGGCGACGCCCAGGTCACGCCCCAGCAGACGTTTGAGGTCGGGATCGTCGAACCCTCCGACCACGATGCCGGAAGCACCCACCTCCATGGCCGTCTGCAGCCCGTCCCAGGTGACGTGCGACCCGCCCACGATGATCTTGCCCTTGTGCGCCTCGGTGATAAGCGACGCGTCCAGCGGTTGGCCCGGCCCGTCGACCACCACTGCGATCTCACCGGTCTTCTCGCCGCCCACTCCGAAGATGCCCTGGATGAACGTGCCGACCGTCTCGATGGCGACGCCTTCCTCCGGGAAGATCTCCACGACCTCACCGTCGATGTAGGCGTCTATCTCGATCGGACTCGGCGGCTCGCGCAGGATGACCTGTCCGGTCACGGTCGAGATGCTCTCGACGGTGCCCTCACAGGGCGAGAGAACCTTCGACTTGAAGAATCCGAAGAAGCCCTGAGTGACAGCAAGGGGTTCGCCCTTGGCTATCGGGTCCCCGCCCTGCTTCTGCATCACGGACGGGAGGTCCTCGGGCGGAAGCCCGAGCTTGCTCGCAACGTTCACCAGCTGAACGTTGCCGGGCAGGTGCGTCCTCGCTACCACGGTTTCGGAGGTGACCCGATCGCCAGCAGCGACCACGACCTCCCCCTTGATGGGCAGCCGTCGTTCCTTCCGGACGATCGACTTCGCGGACACTCTCAGTCCCGGTGTGTATGCGTGTGCCATTTGGTGCTCCTCACGTTCGTCAGTGGAGGCTCCGCCCCTGACCCGAAGAAGGGGCGCGGTGGAGGCGGCAGCCCGATCCTATACGGTCGGATACGCGTCGAACGCGGCCGCCCACTTGTTCAGTCTCCGGACTCGCTCGTCCTCGTCGGTCGGGAGACTGAACGGCCTGCCGCGAGTGTCCACGATCAGTCCTACGACGCCGCCCGACAGCTTCTGCTCGAGTGGCTTCCCGGGCCCGACGCCCACGTCGAAGCCTCTCGCAGGAGTGACCTTGACCTGCGCCGTCTCGCCCGCGCCCAGCGGATAGACCTTCATCTCGCCGAACGGTATGTCCTCGCTGACGGTGGAACCGTCGGGCAGCCTGGCCTCGAACTTGACACAGGGCTTGCCTTCCTGCCCCGCGCCGACCGGCGCGACCAGCGTTCCCAGGTGGATCAGGCAGTCCTTCTCGAACACCTCGGTCGCCGACTTCTCGTGCACCTCCGCCAGCACTCCCAGCTGAGGCATCATGAAGATCGAGTCGACCGCGAGGCGCGTGACGCCCTCCGGCAGGAATCCGTCTATCAGCATCATCGCCGCCTGCTGGCGCCTGGGAGCGTGCGATAGCACACCGCCGGACCCGACAAGAAGGTCGAGGTCCATCAGATTGACCAGCGTCCCTCCTGACGCGGACTGGCTGAACGCCTCGGAGATCGTCCGCTCCTGCTGCACGCCCTTGAGGCTGACCGCGAAGTTCTTGTGCTGCTCGAACGCGAGCCTGAGCGCCTCGCGCGCGATGGCCTGCTCGAGCTTGAGGTCGTCCAGCGCCTGAGGGACCGTGGTCGGGCGGATCATCTTGTTCTTGATGCGGTTCCTCACCCCCAGCTCCGGCAACTTGAAGGGCACCCACCGCATCACGTTCTCGATGCCGGCCTCGGCCAGCACGTTCGAGACGGAGTAGCTCATGCCGAGGTTGGCGGAGACCGTGCGATTGAACGTGTCCTTGAAGACCGAGAAGACGTCGGTCGTCGCTCCGCCGATGTCGACACCGACGACCTCGATGTCGTAGCGCTTGGCGATGGTCTCGATGATGGAGCCCACCGCGCCAGGCGTCGGCATGATCGGCGCGTCCGTCCAGCCCATCAGCTTGCTGTATCCTGGGGCCTGGGCCATGACGTGCTCCATGAAGAGGTCGTGGATCTTGTCGCGCGCGGGGCCGAGGTTCTCCCGCTCGAGCACGGGCCTCAGGTTGTCGACCTTGTACAGAGAGGTCTTGTCCTCGAGGAGCTTCGCCACCTCTTCCGTGGCTACTTTGTTTCCTGCGTAGATGACGGGCAGCTTGTACCCGGCGCCGAGCCTGGCCTTCGGGTCGGCCGCGGAGATTATCTGCGCGAGTTCGACGACGTGAGTGATGGTCCCGCCGTCGATGCCGCCCGACAGCAGGATCATGTCGGGCCGGAGGTGTCTGATCCGCTCGATCTGCTCGTGCGGCAGGCGGCCGTCGTTCGACGCGAGCACGTCCATGACGATGGACCCGGCTCCGAGGGCGGCGCGCTCGGCACTCTCGGCCGTCATGCTCTTCACGACACCGGCGACCATCATCTGGAGTCCGCCACCTGCGCTGGACGTCGAGAGATAGAGGTCGACGCCTCTGTTGCCGTTGTTCGGATGGATGATCTTCTCGCCGTCGAGGATCTCGTGACCGGAGAGCTCCTCCACCTCCCGTATAGCGTTCAGCACGCCTCGGGTCACGTCCTCGAACGGTGATTCGACGGTAGTAGGGGCCTCACCTCTGACGATCAGCCTGTACTCGCCGTCAACGAGCTTGATCAGGATCGCCTTGGTCGTGGTACTGCCGCAGTCGGTCGCGACGATCGCATTGACCAGCACATTCTCACTCATCTTTGCCTTCCTTGCGTGCCTTGGCGGCGCGCTTCTTTTCCTTGCGCCGCTTCCTTTCGTCCCGTTCTTCCCTCGCTCGTTCTGCTTCGAGCTGCTCTAATCTGGACAGCAGATACTCGAGATTGTCCCTGTCCTCGAGTATTTCGACGACCTCGTCGTAGGTCTTGAAGTTGAATATCGCCTGCACCATCGGCTGAAAGAACACGAGCGCCTGATTGCCGAGGAACGACAGCGGCTTCGCCGACTCGAGGAAGAGTATGGCGGGCGCCGTCATCCTCCAGTCGATGATCTTCCGCGCGAAGCGGTCCATCACCTCCTTGTGCTCAGTCAGCGGACGTTCTTCCGCCTTGTCCTTCATCGCCCAGCCGCTCATCGGGCTCATCGTCAGGTCCGCCTTCCGCGTCCTGTTCGCCACCCGCGCCGTCGCCCGAGCCTGCGCTTGCCATCATTCGCTCGACGAAGGCGACCACCTCGTCCCGATTCCCGTGGAACTGAAGCGACACTCCCCTGAACCGCTCCAGCCTGGACCGCTCGATGAACGGTGAGAGGAGCAACCCCTCGCGGTCGACGTAGTAGGACCGAAAATCGCCCCAGCCCTTCTCCTTCCTGCTCACGAGCCCGCGGACGGCCACACCCTTGCCCGTCAGCGAGAACCTCGTCGGCAGGAAGAAACCCGCGACCTGCCCCCAGACCAGGAGCACCGCAACCACGGTGAAGTAGGTGGTGCGGAACATGCTCTGTATCGTCCAGGCCATCAGCCCCACGAACAGCACGGCCACGGCGGCCCTGACGGGGCTTCTCAGCAGCGGCCACGAGGTCCAGTCGAGGCTCTCCCGGGACCGGCTCTCCACAGACCGGCTCTCCACGAGCTAGCCCACTTCCCAGGCGACGTTCAGTTCCTTCGCCGCCCTGGACTCATCGAGACGGCTAACCGGCGTCTCGCTGGGCGCGCCGAGCACCAGCTCGGGCTCCCTCTCGGCCTCGGCCGCGATAGCCGTCATCACCTCGACGAACCGGTCCAGCGACGCCCTGCTCTCCGTCTCGGTCGGCTCGATCATCAGGGCCTCCTTGACGATGAGCGGGAAGTAGACGGTGGGCGCGTGAACGCCATAGTCGAGCAGACGCTTGGCCACGTCGAGCGCACGGACGCCGTGCTCCTTCTGTCTCGACGCCGAGAGCACGAACTCGTGCTGGCACAGCCCCTGGTAGGGCAGCTCGAAGAAAGGTTCGAGCTTCTTCTGCAGGTAGTTGGCGTTGAGGACGGCATTCTCCGCCACACGCCTCAAGCCCGCGGGGCCGAGGGTCAGTATGTAGGCGTAGGCCTTCACGGCCACCAGGAAGTTCCCGTGGGCCGAGTGCACCTTCCCTATCGACCTGGGCCGGTCGTAGTCGAAATCGAATTCGAACCCCCGGCTCTTCCGTTCGTCGCGGCGCGCGACCGGGGTCGGCAGATAGTCCGCCAGGAAGCTCTTGACGCCGACCGGACCGGACCCCGGACCACCACCGCCGTGGGGCGTGGAGAACGTCTTGTGCAGATTGAAGTGCATGACGTCGAAGCCGACGTCGCCTGGGCGGACGACACCGAGCGACGCGTTGAGGTTCGCACCGTCGAGATACAGGAGCCCGCCGACGCCGTGAACGACCTCCGCTATGTCAGCGATCCTGCCCTCGAACACGCCCAGCGTGTTCGGGTTGGTTATCATGAAAGCAGCGGTCTCGTCGTCGACCGCTGCCTCGAGCGCGCGGACGTCGATCCTCCCGTCCGGGCCGGAGGGAAGCTCGACCGCATCGTAGCCGGCGAGCGCCAGGCTGGCCGGGTGCGTGCCGGGCGCCGTGTCGGGAACTCTGACCTTGCTGCGGGGATTCCCCCGGTCCGTCTGGAACGCGCGGACCATCAGCATGCCCGTCAGCTCGCCGGACGCGCCGGCGGGGGGCTGGAGAGTGACCTCGTCCATGCCGGATATCTCGGCCAGCATGCGCCCCAGGTTGTAGATGAGCGAGATGGCTCCCTGGCACTCGTTGGCGGCGG
>JBDRTQ010000190.1:0-5510 GCA_043823885.1 Candidatus Eiseniibacteriota bacterium
GGCCCAGAATCTCAGCTGCAGGGTCCTGGTCTTCTTCGGCGTCACGATCGAGATCTCGACGCGCGCCGTCGTGCCCGAGGAATTGTAGAGGTCGTCGTATCCCCTCAGCAGGCTGTCGGCGTCCGGGACATCTTCCCCGGACAATGCCGTGGCCGTCGTCGGGTGAATAGAAACGGCTGTCTTCCGGTCAGCCCCCTCGCGGCCGAGGGCGGACACGGCGCAGAGCACCAGTGCGAACAGAGCCAGGGCGCTCACGGCTACAACCGACCGATGCGGAGGGCGAACTCCTTGTGGCGCGTTCATGTTTTGCTCTCCTCTTCCCATTCCCTCTCCCAGCGCGATACGAAACCGGGCAGCTCCCTCTCTACGAAGGTGCAATAGCTGCGGAGCTCTCTCAGCCTGAGCCTGCTCTCGTCGCTTCGTTCGGCGCCCTGCTCGAGCCCCTCATCCACGAGTTCGCCCATCGCCGCGATGTACGACATCCGCCTCCTGAAGAGCTGACCCCACATTCCGGATCGCACGTGGAAGTGCGCGCTTCTCTCTCCCGGAATGCCGATGCGCTCGATGAACCCGGCCTGCATGAGAGTGCGCGTCGTCGTGCTCACCGACCCCGCGCTGGCCCCTATCGCCTTCGCGATATCTCCGGCCGACTGCTCCGGCGGATCGCAGACGAGCAGCCAGCCAAGGACTCTGCCCATCATCCGCGTCGCGCCGAGCAGTTCGAAGAGCATCCCCCACCGCTCAAGGTAGCCCTGGAGGCCTCCGCGTGTCGTGTCGCTTCCCATGTCCTTCTCTATCGGCGTCATGACGACACTCTAGCAACCAGACATACTCTCATCAATTCACAATCTTCAATGCTTACTGAATACCATGAAGAAACCTGTGGAAGGCCTCATTCTCCCTCTGGAAACTGTCTGTGGCCAAAATGGAGACAGCCGGAGCGCGCAGTTCTGTGCCATGCAAAACCTCGCTCCCCCTGGCTGTCGTGATCATGTCCGATCGGGCTGATGCTTCACCGGTCGCCAGTCGTCAGGGATATCCGCCAAGGGGCATCCTGGACGCGTGTGTCGCAACGCGGTTCCCGTCCAAGGCATGCCGTCGTTCGAGCCTTACCTGTCCGAGCAGCAACTGGGCGACCTCATCGCCTACCTCAAGATGCTCTGGCGGGGGGTGCGTCCGCGACCATCGCGCTGCACGCACGGAACGCAGCCTCACGGATCATGCCCGGGAGGCTGTGTTGTAGCAGAGAACGGCCGCCTTCTGTATAATGCCCCGGGTGGGGTCTGCCGAAGAGCCGTCGAGCCGGTCCCACGCCAGAAGCCGCCCCATCCCGGTCAGACTGGCCGGTCGCGCAGACAGGAGACGACATGAGCGCCCTTCCGAGGGAACTTCGAGACGCCGCACGCTTCCATACACACCTGGGCCCGTACCTGGTCGTGGGACTCAGAATGGGCCGGGTCGTTACCCGCGAATTGGGCAGCGAGCCCTTCTCCTACAAGATAAGGGCGCACACTGGACGCGTACCTCCGTACTCCTGCAGCGTCGATGGAATGCAGCTGTCGACCCCGTGCACCACGGGCAACGGCTGCATAGAAGTGACGGACGACAGGAGGATGGCACTTGAGGCGATCGCTGATGGTGTCGTGCTGACGGTCACGCTCAGGCAGGAGGTCTTCGACAGCATAGAGAACGACTGCTCCGAAGACGACCAGCTGCGATTCGCGCTCTGGATCTGGGAGATGCCTGACGACGAGCTTTTCACGATCTCACGGGAAGGAACAGGACCATGAGAAACAGCACGGACGGACGGGTGGCAACGGGGACTCTAACGGGCACGGCCCTTCTCCTCGCTCTCGGGGTCGTGCTACCGATCGTCTTTCATGCGATCCCGCTCGGCGGCAGGATCTTCCTGCCGATGCATCTGCCTACGTTCGTGGCGGGGCTCGTGCTTGGCCCGGTCGCGGGTCTGGTCGTCGGAGCGGGCTCGCCCGTGCTGTCCGGGCTGCTGACCGGCCGCCCGACGGTGTTCTACATGATACCCATGGTGCTCGAGCTCGCGACCTACGGGTTCGTCGCGGGGCTGCTGCGTCCGCGGCTCGCGGCCATCATGAGGGGGCGCGGCGCAGGATTGACGGAAGTCGATGGCCGGTCCGCGCGGGTGCCCGGCGCGACTGCGGCCCCGTGGGCTGCGGTGTCGCTCGCCCTGGTCTGCTCGATGGTGGCAGGCAGGATAGTGTGGATCGCGGCTGTCGTATGGCTGGCGCCCGTGATCGGGCTGACGGCCCGCACCATTGCGATGGCCGCCGGGGCCATAGGGGCCGGATGGATCGGAATGGTCATCCAGCTGGCCCTCATTCCCGCTATCGTGCGGGCGATTGAGCGCGTCCGAAAGACGTGATACAATGACCCCTGTCCAGCGGAGTTGGATTGAACGCCGGCTCAGAACACGGAGCCGGCAATCCATGATTTCTTCGAGACAAACTCAAGGACTGCTACGCGCATGCGAATACTGCTGATACACGCCAGCAAGTTCAGTTTCCACGTCACAGAGAAGACCTCGGCGGTCTCGTCTCTGGCTGAACTCAGCGAAGACCAGCTCAAGGGATCGGTGGGCGACGTGCTCGTCGCCTTCATGGCGTCCGAGAAGACCGACGAGAAGGGTATCGACTCCGTGGCGCAACAGGCGGCGGGTACCATCGCCGACCAGGCGGCACAGGTCAAGACCACCGACGTCATGCTCTACCCGTATGCCCACCTGTCGAGCAACCTGTCTTCGCCGCGTGTCGCCACGAAGGTGCTGGCCGCTATCAGCAAGAGGATGCGCGAAAATTCGGAACTCAGCATCCACGAGGCGCCCTTCGGCTTCTACAAGGGCTTCGAGATCGAGTGCAAGGGCCACCCGCTGTCGGAACTCGCCAAGACCATCGTGCCCGGCGGCGAGACCGGTGACGGCGCCCGCGCGGCCGGTGCGGAGGACGCGTCCGCCGCTCTCGAGGCCGAGAAGAGCCTGAAGTCCGAATGGCGCGTGCTTTACCCGGACGGCCGGGAAGTGCCGGCGCACGAGTGCAGCTTCGAGGGCCACGATTGCTTCAAGCAGATGTTCGACTACGAGATCTCGGGCACCCGGACCTCGAGCGAGCCGCCGGCCCACATCGAACTCATGAGGAGGCTCGAACTCGTCGACTACGAGCCCGCATCCGACCCCGGCAACTTCCGCTGGTACCCGAACGGGGCGCTGATCAAACTGCTGTCGGAGGAGCACGTGTCGTCGCTCCTGAATGAGGCCGGGGCGATGCAGGTCGAGACTCCGATAATGTACGACTACCAGCACCCGAACCTGATGAGCTACCTCAACCGCTTCCCTGCCCGTCAGTACGTGCTGCTGTCCGACACGAAGGAGTACTTCCTGCGCTTTGCGGCCTGCTTCGGGCAGTACCTGATGCAGCACGACATGCAGATCTCGCACAGGATGCTGCCCGTGCGGCTGTTCGAGATCAGCCACTACTCCTTCCGGCGCGAGCAGTCCGGCGAGCTGGCGGGGCTGCGCCGTCTGCGCACGTTCACCATGCCCGACCTTCACACACTCGCCAAAGACACCGTCCAGGCCCGCGAGGAGTTCCTGCGACAGATGGACGTGTCGATGCGGTGCATGAACGACTTCGGTCTGGACTACGAGGTAGCCGTGCGGTTCGTGCGGAGCTTCCTGGACGAGGATCCGGAGTTCGCGCGCGAGATCGCGCGACGGGCGGGCCGTCCGGTCCTGATCGAGATCTGGGACGACCGCTTCTTCTACTTCGTCGCCAAGCTCGAATTCAACTTCATCGACGCGCACGCGAAGTCGTCGTGCCTCTCCACCGTCCAGATCGACGTGGAGAACACGGAGCGATTCGAGATCGACTACGTTGATGAGGACGGGACCAAGAAACGCCCGATCCTGATGCACACTTCGATATCCGGGTCGATCGAGAGGGTCATCTGTTCGATACTGGAGCAGCAGGCGATCCGCATGCGGAACAAGGAAGTGCCCAACTTCCCGCTGTGGCTGGCCCCGATACAGGTTCGGGTCATCCCGGTGTCCGAGAAACACCATGAGTTCTGCGCGTCGCTGCTCGATGGTATCCCGTTCCGCGTCGATTTCGATGACAGGGACATGAGTGTCGGGAAGAAGATCCGCGAGTCCGGCCGACACTGGGTTCCGTACACTCTCGTCATCGGAGACCGCGAGGTCAGCGGAGATGAGCTGACCGTCCGCGTCCACGGTGGCGAGCAGCGACAGATCTCGCTCGACCAGCTCAATGAACTCATCAGGCAGGAGACCACGGGCAGGCCCTACAGGCCGCTCAATGTGCCGGCGCGTCTGTCCGAGCGACCAATCTTCGTCGGCTGAGCGGCGGCGACCCGCTTCCTGGACCAGACCCATCCACGACGAGAATCTCGGGGGTGAGAGAATGGAACAGCCAGGTCTCGGAACTCCGCGCACGCACGACTTCGGAAACGGCGTACACGCTATCCTCGACATGGAGACCATCGTCGACGTGCACGCCGCGAACGTGGGCATCGTCTCGACCGTGAGGGCGCAGGTATTCATCAACTCGGGACAAACGGAGGCCCAGGCGCGCTTCATCTGGGACTACGCGCAGTCCAAAGCGCCTAGTAGGGAGATGACCTACGTCGTCCTGACGCACCACCACCTCGATCACTGCTTCGCCGCCAGCTTCTTCGACGACAGACACGCGCTCATCTACGGACACAAGTCGTTCGGTACGTGCATGGCCGAGATGCGCAAGCACCTCGGAGCGAACGACTACCGCGAGGCGATAGAGGCGTTCCTCAAGATCGACAGCGAGACCTGCCAGCGACACGTGGGTGCCGTGCATCCGATATCGCCCCACCGGCATGTGGGAGAGGAGACCTCCATCGCCATCAACGGCGAGGAGGTGACGATCATGCATCTGCCGGGCCACACCGAATGCGAACTCGTCGTCTACCATCCAAAGAGCAGGGTCCTCTTCGCGGGCGACGCCATCAACGAGCGCGCCGGTCCGGTCACGATGTTCGGCGAAGCCTCTGATTGGCGGAAGTGGATCGTCGGGCTGGAGAGGCTCCGGAAGCTCCCGATCGAGACCATCGTTCCCGGCCACGGGGAACTGTGCGGCCCGGACATCATCGACGACCACATCGCCACGCTGGAAGAAAGGATCGCCGAGGCGGTCTGACGACCACCCCGGCGACTCCGACGCGCATCTTTACGTTCTGATCCCCAACTCATTGCCGGCCGGCCCCTAGCGGCAGTCACGCGCTCACGCAGGGTAGTGTAATGACTTAGTCGAGGCGACCGGCCAGCATTCCTCTTGTGCTCGGGCCCTCAGAACGTATTCGTCCGTCGGCCGTCTGTGGTTCTTCCGGCCCGGGCGTCTTCTCGTCCAGCGTGCGGTCCCGGGGGCGCGGCTGATCCCCACCGCGCTCCCCGGTCCCGCCGTCGAGTCGTCGTCGACCTCGGCCGCCTTGTC
>JBDRTQ010000191.1:0-5028 GCA_043823885.1 Candidatus Eiseniibacteriota bacterium
GACTGCCGCCCGGTCGTCCAGGTCTACATGGACGTGGACGACGAGTTCGGGCCGTTCACCGTGGAGGCCTCCGTAGCGGACGCAGCTGGCGCGGTCGTCGAGACCTTCGCCCCGAAGGTGCGAAGGCCAGGCTGTGTCCGATTCCGGCCCTCGTCCCCGCTCGCAAAGGGCGACTACACGGTCACCGTGCACCTCATGCCTGTCGGCCAAGGCGCCCCGGCAACCCACGCGTTTACGTTCACCGTGACGAGCATGGAGTAATAGTGCGGAGCGGGTGCCGCTGAGTGGGCTCATTCCGCCCAGCGATCCAGAGCACACGAATGCTCGGACCGTACGCGGAACTGTGATATGATGAAGTTCGAGAATCGAGCCGGCGCCACCGGGACGACGCGTGGATGGAGCCGGGTCACCAAGAGGCGTGAGATCGTCTGGGGGGACAATGATGCAGGCTCAGGCAACCCTTACTCTGTACGACGCCCTCCTGCCAAGGAGGGGAATCCTGATTGACGGAGCGATCGTGCTCACGGCGAGCGCAATCGTCGCTCTGTGTGCTCAGGTCGCGATCCCGTTGCCCTTCAGCCCGGTCCCGGTCACGGGGCAGACCTTCGCGGTCCTTCTCGTGGGGGCGGTGCTCGGCAGCAAGCGCGGGGCGCTGAGCCTGATGGCCTACCTGGGCCAGGGGATGGCCGGGCTGCCTGTCTTCGCCAGCGGAGGAAGCGGCCCCGGCGTCCTTCTGGGCCCGACCGGCGGGTACCTCGTGGGCTTCGTGGCCGCCGCGTGGGCCGTGGGCCGGCTCTGCGAAATGGGCTGGGACCGACGAGTTGGCAGCACCGTCCTCGCGATGCTTGCAGGCAGTGCCGTCATCTACGTCTTCGGCCTGAGCTGGCTGGCCCGTTTCGTGCCGGCCTCGATGGTGCTCACGACCGGCCTCTTGCCCTTCGTTCCCGGTGACCTCGCCAAGCTCGCGTTGGCAGCGGTCGCCCTGCCCTCCGGTTGGAAACTGATGTCGGCGGTCCAACGCCCCTGAAAGACCGGGGCGACGCAATACCAACTCCGCGCGGAGGAAGTCGCTACGCCGCCACCGCCGCCATCGCGGGCGCGGTCACCTCCAGCGCGATCCGACCGGCCTTCTCTCCCGAGAGGAGCATGCCGCCGAAGGTCGGCCCCATCCGCGGAATGCCATACACAGTGGAAACGGCCATCCCCGTAACGATCAGCCCCGGGTGGACCTCCCCGGTCTTCTCGACAACGGCGTCCTCGGACTGGCTGACCCACATCGCGCCATAGCCTTTGATCTCCAGAAGCCCCCGCTGTTCCAGACAGCGAGCCACAACAGCGTCGTGTCCGGTGGCGTCGATGACGACCGTCGACTCGATCGCAATCGGATCCACGCACGTGATGGCCCGCGGCAGGGCGGAGACCGGAGTCCAGTTGACGACGACGCCTCCGACTCGATTGCCCTCGCGCAAAACCACATCGTCCACCTTCACCATGTTGAGGATTCGAACACCCGCGTCGCACGCGGCGGCGACCAGTTTCGAGCAGGCGTGTGGGCCGGAGGTAACGTAGAGTCCGGGTCCTGCCTCTTTGTAGGGGACCCCGATGTCATCCAGCATACGCTGGGCCGGCTCCCTGACCGTGATTGTATTCATCAGGAAGCCGCCGATCCAGAAGCCCCCACCGAGGTAGTTGTTGGCCTCGACGACGAGCACCTTCCGGCCGGCCTCCGCCAGGACCTTCCCGGCAACGAGGCCACTCGGCCCTCCGCCCACGATGACAACATCGGTCTCCACGCAGTCTCGAAGGGTCTCCGTGAACTCGTCCAGGATCGCTCGTGTGATCTGCTTCTCAGAGACGTCGCTGAACACTTCCACCTCCTTGTGAAGGTCACCCCGCTGACATCCGCTCCATCCTCAGTGCTTCAGGGCGGCTCCCGCGCTCGCCTCTGCGGGGATCTCCCCGAGAGATCTCACCCACATCATGACGGGACACGCTCCTTCGGTCAACAGGGAATCCCGTCGCCTCCGGGAACGCATGGGTACATCGTGACCCACTCAGCCGGGCGAGGAAGTTGCTGTGCTTCCGCCCCAGAACCCATAGTCAGCTGAAGGAGATCCTGGCCTCCAACGAACTCAGGATGCCCCGAAGCCGCAAATCTCAAAGAAGGGGGACACAGAGAGGCTCTTCCGTTAGACCGCGAGTCGTCCACGACGCGCAGGGAGGCCGCAGGACAACCCTAGCGGAGCAGCAAGGTCTTTCGCGTACTGACTCCGGCGCGCGTTTCGAGACGCGCGCAATAGACGCCCGAGGCGACCTCTCGACCGTCGCCGTTCCTTCCGTCCCACACAACGCTGCCGTCGCCCCTGGCCCCGGGGTCATCCACCGGGTCATCCACCAGCACGGCCACCTCGCGTCCGGAGATGTCGAAGACCGTCAGACGGATGTTTCCGGCACAGGGCTGCCGGAATGTGAATGTCGTGCGCGAGGCGAAGGGATTGGGGCAGTTCCGGATCGCGAGGAGATCGAGGTTCGCTCCGCTTTCCGAGTCGTCGGGAACGGAAGTCGCCGTCCTCTCCAGAAGCGTCAGCCTGCCCGCTTGGCCCGCGACTAGAATCTCCTCCCCCTCCGACCACTCCGCAAAATCCCCTGTCACCACCGCGAACAGAGGTCCCGGGGAACCCGTCCAGATCGTGTCGCCCCGCCAGATCCCTCCCTCGTGCCACACAAGATAGACATGACCCGAATTGTCTACCGCCACGATCTCCTGCCCGACGACCTCCGGCAGAACATCACCCACGGCTATGTCCCATATGTTCCGCGGATGGCTGACCGTGGATCCGACGAAGGCGATCTCGACGTCGTGAGGGCCCGGTCCGCTGTGGCTGGAAACGAGCACGCTGTTGCTGTAGCGGGTGCCATACACGACTTCGTTCCCGGCATGATCAGGATCGACGTCGGCGATCTCGACCACCCAGCCGGCGTGGTCGAAGCTGTCCCAGACGGTCCTGATGGGCCACGGGTCCCGGGCCGAGCGAGCCGGGGAGACGATCTCGTAGGTCGGGCCCATCTCAGTGGGGAAGATGATCTCCGCGCCCAGGTGATCAGGGTTGAACTCCCCGGCGGCCGAATCCATGCCGACCTCCCCGGAGTAGACGAGATTCTCCTGCCAAGCACCCCCGACGTGTGCGTAGATGGTGCCGGTGCTCCGGTCCATGACGCCCTCGTAGATCATCAAGATCTCCGAGCCGGAGAGCGAGGGATCATAGTCCCCTGCGCGCGCTCCCCAGGCGTCGCCTACCATCCCCGCGCCATCGAAGACGGTGCTGTGCGACCACCCACCACCCGGCAACCGGTAGATGACATTCAGCTGTTCGGAGGCCAGTACGACTACCTCGCTGCCCACGTGGTCCGGCTGGACACCGCCCAGGCTCAGACTCGGGCGATCGGTCATGCCGTAGATGTCGTCGCTCCCGTGCAGGACGATCTGCGAGGTCAAGGGACCGGCGCACCCGGAATGCACTCGAAAACGGAACCGTCTGCGGCGAGGTAGGCTACCTCGTGGCCGGCGTGGTCGGGGTCAAACTCCCCCGATGCGAGGCCGTAGACCGGGCCCCCGTCCTCATGCACGGTCGAGGCCACGAAATCGGAACGCGGGCACAGGACCGACGCCTGAGCTGTGATCGCAAGAAGCAGTACAAGAGAGACGGCCGACGACGCACGCGGCGCCGGATCCCGGCTCAGCGTCGCGGACCTCACTCCCCAACTCATTCTGGATCTCTGCACCTGGTGACAACCACGGACGAGGCGGGCACAGACCCGCTGCTCTGACCAACTCCGCACTGCGGAAAACACTATTTCAAAACCACCAGCTTCCGGGTCTCCGCGGCGCCGCTCCCCTCCATCCGAAGGAAGTATACACCACCGGCCACTGCCCGGCCTGAATCATCCCGCCCATCCCAGACCCGCTCGTAGTGTCCCGGCAACAGAGCTTCGTCCACAAGCCGCCGGACCAGGGCGCCCCGCACGTCGTAGATCGTGAGGGACACAGGCCCCGCGTCCGCGACGTCGAACGCCAGCGTTGTCTGTGGGCTGACGGGGTTGGGAAAGGGCTGCGCGAGACCGGTCACACGGGCGTGCGATTCCTCCGGAACACCGACCGTGTCGTCCAGCCACAGGCGAACCTTGACGTTCGCCAGAGTCGCCAGCTTGTGGTGCTCCCCACCGGAGAGAACCACGTTGTAGTCCTCGACCGATGGAACGTGGAACTGGACGTGGTTCGCGGAGGCGCCCTCTGCGATCATGTAGCCGACAAAAGGCGCTCCGAAGTAGTACATGGCGAAGTTCATCTGATCCGCGATGAAGAACTCGAGGTGGCCCTCGGGCAGCGTCTCGGCGTACCAACCGTACACCGTCGCGTAGTAGTCACGACCGCTCTGGACGTCGTACGGAAGATCGTACTCGACCTCGATCACGTACGGCGCGTTCGTTCCAGCGGTGCCCTCGGTCATCTCGAGCTGCGGCATCGCGTTGGTCGTCCTCCAGCTCCAGTAGTAGTGCTCGCCGGGTACGCTTGCAGAAATGATCGAAGCGTATCCGCTCTCAGGGTAGCTCCCGAGCCCCGTTTGGACACTCACGTAGTAGTTCTGGTTGTCCCCGAGAACGAATCGAATCGTCCCGTCCCGCCCCGTCTCCCCCCACGTGCCCTTGTAGATGGGGTACGGCGAGTAGTAGAACTCGCTCGCGATGATGACCGCGGCGTTGTGCACCGGAATACTGTCTGGGTCCTCGATGTACACGGTGAGCGTGCAGGTCTCGGAATAGCGCCCCACGACGTCCCAGGTGCAGCCATCGTTGCGCCAGTCCCAGATGCAGGAGACGTCCTTGCTGCCGCCGTGGTCGACGTCGCCCGCAATGCCAGGGTTATCGATGTACGTCGGACCGCGTTGCCAGTTGACCTGATAGGGATGCCAGGTGTCAAACCACACCTCACACCAGACATGGTCCTCGAGGATGTTCATAGCGCACGCG
>JBDRTQ010000192.1:0-2293 GCA_043823885.1 Candidatus Eiseniibacteriota bacterium
AGACCGAGTCGCGCACCGAAGTCCAGTCGCGCACCGAAGTACGAGAGCAGGGAGAGAACGATCAACGCGAGCATGTTGAACGCGTTAATCCTGGCCATCTTCTCTCTGGCGTACCTCTTCATTATGTCCTTGCCGATGTCCGGCACGGACGTTTGCAGGTAGAACATCAGTGTCCACTTGTTATTCACCTTCCCCTCGGGAAGATGCTCAGCTAGACCGTAGCCTCGAACTGCGTCAGCGAAGCTGATACGGAAGTCGTCGGATCCCCTACCCCCGAATGTCCTGACAAATCGCCCGACTGGCTTCGCCACGAACGGTGCGGATAGCGTACTTGAGAGCTGCCCGTAGGCGTACGTGATCATCGATGCGAACGCAAGCAAGCCCAGTTGTTCTGGAAGATCGAGACCAAAGAGGAAGCTCACCGATGAGCTGATGAGGCTACGCTCCAGAAGCGCCATCGAACCGAGAAGGACGAATAGGCTACCTGATCCGAAATACGCGACCGTCTCGTAGACAGTACTGGGAATGAACCTCTCGATGGAATCCGAGCGCATCTTCTCACTCCTCTACTGCAGACTCCTCCAGAACCAGACTCGTGGCCGAGGTATCGAGGACCACTCGGGACCCAATCGGGAAGGCTGGATTCGGCAGGTCCCGATGACCGAACACTGGGGCGTGGAGTATTGGCACATCATCTCCAAAGACCGAGCTAACGATCTCCCGCAATGACTGGGTGCCCCACCTAGCATCCTCCTTGAGTCTGCAATCACCGATGACCATACCCCGGATTCTGTGTGAGTCGCATGAGAGCTTGACACTCCAGAGCAGCGTGTCAAGCGCCTGGGAGGTCCTTGGACCTGACTCCCATATCAGAATCCAATCCTCGAACGGGGGTGCGTAGTCCGTACCCATGATCGCATCTGAGAACGTGCTCAGGTTACCTCCAACGAGATGGCCCTCAGCTGCGCCTGGAGAGAGCACACAAGAGGATGGCTCGCCTGTTGCATCCGCCAGCAAGTTGGTTCCAGCACGAAGCCGACCACTCAAGAGCTGCCGCAGGTCCGCGTACATGCTGTGGCTCAGTTTCCCCACGACGTTGGGACCGTAGAAGGAGACAAGACCAGCCTTGGCAACGATCGCATTCACTAGAACGCCGCCGTCACTGAAACCAATCAGCGGCTTGCGGCACTTGCGAAACGCGCCGTAGTCAATGAGCGGGAGAAGCTGACAACAGCTCTTCCCCCCCCATGAGGTGATCAGAGCACGCACATCGTCATCAGCCAGCAATTCGTGCACGTCCGCTACGCGTTCCAAGGGACTCCCAGCTGTGTGATGACTCCGCGCTTCGTATCGGCGCCCAGTCTTGACCTTGAAGACCGCGTCCTCCAAGATGCGGACGCCCTCCGCGACCATCTGTCTCCTGTCCTCGGTGAGTGGTTCAGATGGCGTGAAGACACCAAGTGTCGCTCCCGCCTCCAGTGCCAGTGGCTTCTGCATAGTCAAGCGGTCAGCCATGCCTGCTCCTCCACAGAGTACCCCCGCGGGTCGTAGCGGCAGCGCAGATCAGTGCGCGCGTTCGGACGCCCCTCCTGCTCACTCATCGCTCTCGCCCAAGTACCGCACTACCTTCTCTGCAGTCTGTATGTAGTAACCCAGTGATCTCGCAAATCCATCAAGACCCGGGAACAGAGTAGCGGCTGAGATGTTCATTCGCCACAAGTCATCTCGCGCATCTTGATGAATGGAGCGCGGAAGAACAACCTTGATAAGGTCCGCCGTGAGATTCTTGAGGCGTCTCGCGTCAAGAAGCTCAAGAGAGACCCGGTCCGGCTTGCCGAGTTCGCCTTTCTCAAGTCCCAGGGCTGCCGCGAGGTTGGCCTCAAACGGCCGTGAGGCATCTGTCGGCATCAGGAACGTACCCTGCTGTGCGACGAGGCGCTGGCTGAGACGCTCTGGCTCTGCCGAGACAACTCCAGCTCCGGTGGACTTACCTGTGACGTACTTGCCTGCCCGTCTGGTTAGTTCGCGACGAATCTCGGTTGGGAGCTTATTGCCAAGCCCATCCGCGGAGTCTTGACTCCGAAGGATCCTACTAGTCCTGTTGAAAATCCAGACGGCGGCATCTCCGAGCGCTGTCTCCATGGCGAAGAACGCTGCGATGTAGAACGAATGCGTGAAATCCAGCAGCCTTGTTGGGCCTCCTTAGTGCTGGATCAGCGCCAGCCACTCAATCGTGTCCTCCTGTCCGGGAAGGAACGGCTCGTAATGGTGCGCCCGTCGCTTGAACTCACTG
>JBDRTQ010000193.1:0-2845 GCA_043823885.1 Candidatus Eiseniibacteriota bacterium
CAGCGAACGCGCCGCTGCGAATCACTTGACCAGCACCATCCGCTTCGCGACGGTCTTCCCTGCTGTAGTGAGCCGGTAGAAGTAGACGCCGTTCGAGACCGGTCGTTCGCTCTCGTCGACGCCGTCCCACGCAACGCTCCACCTTCCGGCCGGCAGACGCCCGTCCACGAGCGTTCGCACAAGCTTGCCCGCCACGTTGAATACCTGAAGCAGAACGTCGCTGTCCGTTGGAAGCGTGTAGCTGATGCCCGTGTCGTCCATGAACGGGTTCGGGAGGTTCTGCGACAGAGAGACGCCGGCAGGCAGGTCTCCTGGAACTCCGCTCGCGTACTCGATGTCGTCGTCGTCGCGAGGCTGGAGCTTGTGCAGGTCAGAAAGAGCGCCCACGACTCCCGTCACGTGGAGTTCGTCGTCGATGACGGGCGTGTACGAGTAGCCGGCCCAGTCGCCCACCCGGCACGAGCCGGTGGAGGTGACCACCCAGTCGTCCGGTGTGTCGTCGGTGACCGTCACATCCTCTACCCTGACGAGCACCCCCTCGTAGGATTCATCAGTGTCGATGATGGAGGGATCGAGTATCGCCGGATCCGGGATCGGATTGCCGCTGCTGACGATCTCCATCTCGGTCAGAAGGTCGAGTTCGGTGAGCCCGTCCGTCTCAACGACAAGGCCTGTGATCGTGAGGCTGTCGCCTCGCGCTACCGCGATTCCGATGTCCCGCACGAAGAGCCCGCTCCACGGCCCCGGACCGTCCTGGATGACAAACCTGTCAGGATAGGTCGTGTCGTCGGTCGTGGCGATGCCACTCAATGTGACGATCTGCCCCTCGAGCGGTGACAGACCGGCGGGGTCATCCGTGTACTGAACCTCGCTGACAGCCGCCTCGATGGGCGGGGCGCTCACGAAGTACACGGTCACCCCTCCCTCGGCCACACCGTTACCCCAGAACCACCCGTTGACGTAGACGGCGTGCCCGGGTTCGAAGACCACACCGTCAAGAGCCTCGACTATCAGCGAGCAGGGCTCACACTCCCCCGGCGCGAGGTCGAACGGCGGCTCGGGTTCGAGCCAGGCGCTCGCACCCAGGGGCAGGTCCTTTGCACAGATACACGCGTCGGCCGTGCGGAACGGGAACGGCGCGGTAGGCTCGACGCACATGGTTACCGGGAACGCGTAGCGCTGGGCCGCTCTGGATGCGGCCGGACCGGCGTTCTGCGCGGACCGGGCCGCGGCATTCTGCGCCAGCCTCGTCGACTTCTGCGCGGGCTCGATGTCGATGTTCTCCTGCGCGGAGTTGTTGGCCGGGTTGGGGTCGGCGGTGTAGGTCGCGGTCACGCGGAAGCACTTGTGCCCTTCCATGCCGGGAAGCGGCGTGAACGGGATCGTCGCCACGGTGCTCCCGCCACCCGGAACGCTCACCGTTGTGCTCGTGATCGGACTCCACGGCGAGCCCCATCCGGTGTTCATGACCTCGAAGGACACGAGCACGTTGGGGGCGAAGCTGCCGTTCGCGGACACCCGAGCGTTCAGCGTGTTCGAGTCGTTGACCTTCACCGGGTAATGCCCGGCCCATATACTCTGGCTGTTCCACGTTCCGGGAACCCAGGCACCGACCGACACGTCAGCCAGGAGCACGGCGTTCACGGCGTCCGCGGCCGAGACGATGCCCCAGCCGTACATGTAGTTCCAGATCGGGTCGAGCGATGGGAATGTCGGTCCGCCCCTGGGTTCAGCGTTCGTGCGGAGCATGTTGTCGACTTGCGCGGGCGGGAGCCCCGGGTATTTCTCGAGAAGAAGAGCCGCCACGCCCGAGACGTGTGCCGTCGCCCACGACGTCCCGTTCCCGGGATGCTGCCAGAAACCCGCACCGCTCTGGCCCGGGTTCGAACCCTGGCACGAGGTGATGTCGAGCATGTACGCGGAGACCTCGGGCTTCAGGTCGTTGAAGTTGAACGTGTATGTCGGTGGAGCCGATGCACGCGGCCCGACACGCGCGTTCGTGTTGTAGACGTCATCGCCTCTCGCGATGGTGGCGTTGTCGGTCACTCCTCCCACGGATATCACCCGGTCGCCCGAGGCCGGAGCAGCTATCCCAACGGATGGCGGATAGTTCCCGGCCGAGGCTACGACGATGACGCCCGAGCCCGCCAGCGCGTCCGCCGCTCTGGCTACGGCGTCGGTGCCGTCGTCCGGACGGCCGCCGAAGCTCATGTTCGCTATCTGGATGTTGTACAGGGCTGCGTTCTGCATGACCCACTGGATGGTCGCGATCGAGCGCGACGATGGGCTAGTGCCGGTCGCATCGAATATCTTGCAGTCGATGAGTCCGGCGAGCGGCGCGACCCCCATGTACTGCAGGGCCGGGTCGTTTCCCATGACGATTCCCGCGACGAACGTACCGTGATACCAGCCGACCATGTCGTCGTCGGGGTTGACCCCGGGTCCGCCAAGCTGAGTGAACCCGTCGTAGCCGGCGATGAACTTCCCGGCGAGCGCGGGGTGGGCATCGTCCACACCGCTGTCGATGATCGCGATGTTCACTCCGCTACCCGTGTAACCCACGAACGGGCCGACGTCCCACACCGCCTGCGACGGGTAGGGATAGTTGGGACTTGAACGGGCCTGGATGGCGTAGCAGCTCACGTCGAGATGGGGCTGAAGCGTCTGGTCCCACTCGATCAGCTTCACCCTCGGGTAGTTCACAATGAGAGAGCAGTCCGAGACGAGAACGTCACGGACTGCTATCGCATCGATGAACCTGAAGACTCCATAGACGGTGCCGAAGCCTGCGAGGAACGTGCTGTCTGCCGAGGTCGGCGTCGAGCAGAAGTCGACTATGATGTCG
>JBDRTQ010000194.1:0-8825 GCA_043823885.1 Candidatus Eiseniibacteriota bacterium
TCGAGTCCCTGCACCGCTACCAGATTGGGGCCCTCTCGCTCATCGCCGGAGGGCCTCTGCCTTGTAGGACCGGACGATGGGTCTCCCGTCATGGAGTGTGCTATCCGATGACCGATCTCGCATCGACAGTCCGAGAGACGATGAGGCGCTACCGCATGGTCTCCACGCGTGACACCGTCCTTGTCGCGGTGTCGGGCGGGCCGGACTCCGTCTGCATGCTCCACATACTGCTGGGTCTCCGGGAGGAGATGGAGTTCGACGTCAAGGTCGCCCATCTCGACCATCAGTTCCGCGGGGAGGAATCACGACGCGACGCGGAATTCGTGGCGGAACTCGCCGATCGCTTCGGGGTTCCGTGCTTCTGTCACGAGGAGAATGTGCCGCGCTTCCTGATGTCGAACGCCATGTCGGCGCAGGACGCCGCTCGCATTCTGCGATATCAGTTCCTCGTCAAAACCTCCAAGCTGGAGTACTGCCAGCGCATAGCGACGGGCCACAA
This sequence comes from Candidatus Eiseniibacteriota bacterium, assembly GCA_043823885.1. Lineage (GTDB taxonomy): Bacteria > Joyebacterota > Joyebacteria > Joyebacterales > Joyebacteraceae > JALGZG01. Next base: position 500 of record JBDRTQ010000194.1, read on the forward strand.
CGCCGACGATCAGGCGGAGACCGTGTTGATGAGGGTGCTGCGCGGTGCGGGCCCCGACGGTCTCGCGGGAATACCGCCCAAGCGCGAGGGTATCATAATCCGCCCCATTCTCGGGTGCTGGCGCGAGGAGATCGAAAGATACCTCGAGGAGCATGACCTGCCGTTCCGCATCGACGAGAGCAACATGGAGTCGAAGTACCTGAGAAACGAGATCCGGAACGACCTCCTGCCCAGTCTCGAGCGCTACAACCCGCAGATCTCGAGATCGCTCGTCAATCTCGGTTCAATAATGGCGGACGTATCGGCGCACTTCGACCGGTTGACCGATGCGGCACTCCCGGAAGTGCTGAAAACAGCGCGGGTTGGGCAGTTTGTCCTTGATTTGACCAAGCTCGCTGGCTACGATGAAGCTTTGCAGAGAAGCGTTTTCCGGAGGGCATTTGAGTCTCTCCGCCCTGACCTTCCTCCTCTCGCCTCGTACCACGTTGAGAAGCTTCTGAGCATGCTGAGAGGGGGCGATGTCGGGGCATCCGTGGAGCTTCCGGATCGCGCCCGCGCTCGGATCGAGCACGGGTGCGTCGTGTTCTCGCATGGGGACGGGCCTCCCATTGCCGAGCAGAAAGCGCTGGAGACGCCCGGAACCGCGGCGTTCGCTGACGCCGGACTGACGGTGACCGCGGAGCTCCTCCCCCGGTCCGAGCTGGGCTTCTGCCCGACCGAGACCAGCGAGGATGTCGCGCTCTTTGACTGGAACGAGCTCTCGCCCCCTCTCAATATCCGCGCCAGGAGGGAGGGCGACAGATTCCAGCCGTTCGGGATGGAGGGCACACAGAGCGTGAAGGACTTCTTCGTCAACTCGAAGATAGCCTTCAGTTTCAGGCCGTCCGTCCCGCTCTTGTGTGATGAAACTGGCGTTCTGTGGGTTGTGGGCATCCGACGTTCGGCCCGGGCGCCGGTGACCGACGACACGGAGATGGTCCTCGCTGTCAGGGCATGCACACTGGAGGGGTCCCCTGGAACTCGGGAAGATACTGCTGTCTGAGAAGCAGATACAGGACAGGGTCGCGGAACTGGGGGCTCGCGTCTCCGAGGACTACGCCGGCGAGCCGCCGATCCTCGTCAACATCCTGAAGGGTGGCGTCATCTTCCTGGCCGACCTCATAAGGGCGATCACGATACCCATTGAGATCGACTTCATGGAGGTGTCGAGCTACGGCGGCGGCACCGAGAGCACGGGCGTGGTCAGGATCCTGGAGGACCTGTCGCAGAGTATCGAGGGACGGCACGATCTCATCATAGAGGACATCATCGATACCGGACTCACTCTTCAGTACATCATCCAGAACCTCGAGACCCGGCATCCGAAGAGCGTCAAGATCTGCACGCTTCTGGACAGGCGAGGGCGCAGAGAGGTCGACATCCAACTCGACTACGTGGGCTTCGTGGTCCCCGACAAGTTCGTCATCGGGTACGGGCTCGACCTTGCGCAGAAGTACCGCAACCTTCCCCACATCGCGGTGCTCGAAGACGAGGAGATTCCCTAGGGAAGAGCGAGAAACAGCGAACGGGTGAGCGCACCCGTTCGAACGCAGCATCCACCGACCAGGAAACGGAACCCATGAAACTCCACTCGGAAGACCAGCGGCCCCGCTGGAACCAGGGCAAGAAAGGCGATGACGAGAAGCGCGACGGTTTCTCCAAGAGACTCGTCCCCAACCCGCGATCCCGCCACCCCCTGATGCTCTGGATCATCGTCAGTTTCATCATCTTCATGGGCTTCCAGATCTACTTCCAGCGCAAGGAAACGCGCGTCGAGATCTCTTACACGAGGTTCATCGAGGAGATCGAAGCCGGAAATCTCATCAGGGTCGACGTTGCCGACCGCCACGTTGAAGGGCAACTCGCGACGACGGCGACCATCGTGCTGAGCGGCAGCACCGTCGAGTTCACGCAGTTCGAGACGTGGCTCCTGTTCGACGACCCGGAGCTTCTTGGCGTCATCCGCGAACACAGCCCGAACGCGGTAGTCAACGGCATGCCGCCCGCCACTAACTGGGGCGGAGTGGTGTTCTCGATCCTCCCGCTTGCCGTGATCGTGGTGTTCTGGGTCTTCATAATGAGGACCATGCGAGGCGGCGGCCCCGGCAAGGCGTTCAGTTTCGGGAAGAGCGGCGCCCGGCTCCTCACCGAGGACCGCCCGAAGGTGACGTTCGACGACGTCGCCGGTCTCCCCGAGGCGAAACAGGAGCTTCAGGAGATCGTCGAATTCCTCCGCGAACCCCACAAGTTCCAACGGCTGGGTGGCAAGATCCCGAAGGGCGCGCTCCTGATCGGCCCGCCCGGCACCGGCAAGACGCTCCTCGCCCGCGCCGTCGCCGGCGAGGCGGAAGTTCCCTTCCTGTCGATAAGCGGGTCCGACTTCGTGGAGATGTTCGTCGGCGTGGGCGCAGCCCGTGTCCGCGACCTCTTCGAGCAGGGCAAGGCCAACGCTCCCTGCATCATCTTCATCGACGAGATGGACGCCGTCGGTCGAATGAGAGGCGCCGGGCTGGGTGGAGGCCACGACGAACGCGAGCAGACCCTGAACCAGCTCCTGGTCGAGATGGACGGGTTCGAGTCCAACGAGGGCGTCATCCTTCTCGCCGCTACCAACAGGCCGGACGTGCTTGATCCGGCCCTCCTGCGTCCCGGCAGGTTCGACCGGCAGATCATCGTCGACCGCCCGGAACTGTTGGGAAGGGTCGGCATTCTCAAGGTGAGCGCGAAAGACGTCACCGTGGACGAGAAGGTCGACTTCGAGGTCATCGCCCGCGGAACACCGGGCCTGTCCGGCGCCGACCTGGCGAACCTCGTCAACGAAGCGGCTCTGAGGGCCGCGCGCGTGGGTCACAAGGCCGTCGAGATGGATGACTTCGAGGAAGCCAAGGACAAGATAATGCTGGGCATGGAGAGAAAGAGCGTGATTCTCTCCGACGATGAGGTCAAGACGACCGCCTACCACGAGGCCGGTCACGCGCTCGTGTCCTGGCTCACACCGGGAACGGACCCCATACACAAGGTCACGATCATCCCGCGGGGCCACGCGCTCGGCCTGACGCACTTTCTCCCGGTGGACGAGAGACACACCGTCAGCAGGCAGTACTGCCTGAACAGGCTGACAAGCGCCCTCGGAGGTCGAGCCGCCGAGAAGGTCGCCCTCACTGACATCACAACCGGCGCGGCACAGGACATCAGCAACGCAACGGATATCGCCCGGCGGATGGTGTGCGTGTGGGGCATGAGCGAGGTGCTCGGTCCCGTGACCTTCGGGGACGAGGACCGCCAGATATTCCTCGGTCGAGAAATGGGCAGGGTCAAGGACCACAGCGAGGCCACTGCCGTGCTGATCGACAAGGAGATCCGGGCGCTGGTTGACGGAGCGAGCGAGCGCGCCCAGCGGCTGTTGTCCGACAACCTCGACAAGCTGACCCTGCTGGCCGAGGCTCTCCTGGAACGCGAGACGCTTTCCGGAGACGACGTCAACGAGATGTTCGGTGTCGTCACGAAGCGCAAGAGCCGCCACGCCGGGGACACCGGCGAGAAGGCTGCTCCCGGTGACGGGAAGAGCGAGCCCGACGCGGCGGCTCCTGACGAGCCCCCGTCGCCCGAAGACACCCAACCCCCGACAGAGTGACCGATGACCGACACTCTTTCCCCACGAGCACTGCTCATCACTTCACGTGAGGACGCCGCGCGCGAGATGCTGAAGATCGGCGTCTGCGAGGGCGGGATCGACGCGATGGAGGGGAAGACGCGCACCCTTGTCGTGAAGGTCACCAACGCCTCCGTTCCAGCGGCTCACGTTCTCAAACAGCAGATGCTGTCGCTCGGCGGTGACGCCGCCGTCGCCAGGGACGTGATCACGCACGCCGTCGATGCGACCGACGTTCTTATCATGGGAACGGCCCGGCAGATGCGCGACCTCATCCAGAAACTATCCTGGCAACCGTTCGGGCTTCCCGAACTCGGAGTACGCATAGAATCGCTGCTCGACACGCTCGAAGGGTCGGGCGCATCCGTGCTCCGCGCCGGGGCATACGTGCTCGACTTGTCGAAGCGGGTTCACGTCATGGGCATTCTGAACATCACGCCCGACTCCTTCTCTGACGGCGGCGACTACCTCCGCCCGACGGCGGCTCTTGACCGGGCGCGCGCAATGATCGAGGAGGGCGCCGACATCATCGACATCGGCGGCCAGTCCAGTCGTCCGGGGTCGCATCCCGTGAGTGAAGACGAAGAACTCAAGCGCGTGGTGCCAGTCATCCGGAAGCTGCGAGAGGAGTGGGACGGCCCCGTGTCGATCGACACCTACCGCGCCCGCGTCGCGGAGGAGTCACTTGCGGCGGGCGCCTCCATCGTGAACGACATCACGGCCTTCACTGCGGAGCCGCGGATCGGCGGGGTTACCGCGGACGCCGGAGCCGCGGTGGTACTGATGCACATGCGGGGAACTCCTGCGACGATGCAGGAGAATCCGGTCTACGAGGACCTCATGGGAGAAGTGGCTTTCTTCCTTCGCTCGGCCATCGAACGCGCGACGTCGGCCGGCGTAGCCGGCGACCAGATTGCCATTGACCCGGGAATAGGATTCGGAAAGACTACGAAACACAACTTGGCGATACTCAGGCGCCTGCCGGAACTGGCCGTCCTGGGTAAGCCGATACTGGTCGGGCCGTCGCGGAAGAGCTTCATAGGCAACGTCCTGGACCTGCCCGCGGGAGAACGCCTGGAGGGAACGCTGGCCACGGCGGCATACGCCGTGGTGCAGGGAGCCAGGATCATACGAGTGCACGACGTCAGGCCGACAGTCCGCGTCACACGGATGGTGGAGGCCTGCATCTCGTCGTCTGTGTAGCGGGATCCCGAACCGTCGGAGAGAAGAGCGATGTCAAGCTGGAGAATCGTGATCGACGTCATCGACATAGCGATCGTCGCGTTCATCGTGTACCAGCTGCTACTCCTGCTGCGAGGACGGCGCGCGATGCAGATGCTGACCTCGCTGTTCGTGATCGTGGCCATAGGGTTCGTCGCTCGCTGGCTTCAGTTCGACGCTTTGAACTGGCTCATGTCCGGCCTCAAGGGCGTCTGGGCGGTCATCTTCGTGATCCTGTTCCAGGACGACCTCAAGAGGCTGCTCGGCCAGGTCGGGCAGAGCCGTTTCCTGAGACCGCTCGTCAAGCTCGAAGAACACGAGTCGATAGACGCCATCGTCGCCGCCTCGAAGACGATGTCGCAGAAGAACACAGGCGCTCTCATGGTCATCGAACGTTCCGCCCGACTCATCAACTACTACCAGACCGGCGTCCGGCTGAACGCCCCCGTGGTGTCCACCCTGCTGGAGTCGATCTTCACGCCGCTCACGCCGCTCCACGACGGGGCGGCCATCATCAACAGCAATCAGATCGTCGCCGCACGCTGCACGTTGCCCCTCTCCCAGAATCCGTACTTCGTCCACACCCTCGGCACGCGCCACCGCGCGGCAGTGGGACTGACGGAAGAGACCGACGCTGTTGTCGTTGTGGTCTCGGAGGAAACTGGAGAGATATCGCTCGCCCTCGCGGGGCAGATCTCCAGGGGGCTCTCTCCCGGCGCGCTGAAGGAGAGGCTCATTCAGCTCTTGGGGCCGGTTACGTCTGAAGGAACGGGAAACTAGAGGAGACCTGATGTACGACCACGAGAGGACGAATCGCATCATAGGATGGACGCTCGGCGCGTTCGCGCTGATCATGTATCTCATGACCACCGCGCCGGTCGTGGCGTTCTGGGACAACGGAGAGTTCATCGCAGTCGGGTACACGCTGGGCGTCGGGCATCCGCCGGGCTCTCCCGTCTACACGCTGATCTCCAGGCTGTTCTCCGTGTTGCCGTTCTCCAATCCCGCCCAGGCGGTCAACTTCCAGTCGGTGCTCCTGGGCGCGTTCGCGCTCAGCTTCCTCTACCTGGCCATCGCCAAGATGGCGAAGCGGTGGGAGGGGCTGGTGCAGAGCTTCTCCGACGGACTCCCCACCTACGTCGCGGGGATCACGGCCTGCATCTTCGCCGGGTTCTCGTTCAGTTTCTGGGAGAACGCTCTCGAGGCGGAGGTCTACGCCACGAACATGCTCGTGATGACGTCTTCGCTCTGGCTGATCATGAGGTGGTCGGAGGTCCGCGAGACGCCGAGGGACACGAGATACCTGTACCTGATCATGTACCTGCTGGCCCTCGGGATCGGGATCCACATGGGTTGCCTCCTGTGGGCGCCCGGCATCCTGCTCTTCATGATCTTCTTTGAAAGGAACTACCTGGGGGTCATCTTCCTCGGCCTGCCGCTGCTCATGGGCTTCGTGCTTCTCTCGAAGGGCATGGACTGGTACAGGGGGCCGCTCGGGCTGTGGCTGATGTGGGCCGCCGTGACTGTCTTCTACGCGACACCGGCGCTCTGGCCCGACCAGCCGAAGGTCAAGGGCAGGCGCGCGAAGGCCCCGAAGGCACATCCTGCCGTCATGCCGTCCTGGCTGACGATAGGACTGACCATCGTGGGTGTCGTTCTGCTTCTCGCCACCACGTCGCGGCACGGGGGCGGCGCGGGCGCGTGGTTCGTAGGCGCCGCGGCCGTGTCGTCGGGCGCCGTGTTTCTCTTCGTCAGGATGCTGAGAAACGGCACGATCGACAGACCCGAGATCCCCGCCAGAATGGTCCTTGGAACGGTCGCCCTGACGGTCCTCGCCCTCTCGGTGCACGCCTATCTCCTGATAAGGGCGCGCCTCAACCCGGCCATCAACGAGTCCGACCCCGACACCTGGGGCGCGGTTCTCGATGTCATGAGGCGCAAGCAGTACGAACCGATGAGTTTCTTCCCGCGCAGGACCCCGTTCGCCAACCAGTTCCGGATCCTCTGGGAATACTACCGCGTTCAGTTCCCGGTCTTCCCCAGAGAGATGTGGTTCGCGTCCGTACCGCCGTTCCTCATGGCGATCTGGGGCGCCATCGCACATCTGAAACGCGACAAACGGACGGCGGCAATGATGTTCGTCGGTTTCGCGGTCGCCTCCGTCGGCCTCCTCTTCTACCTCAACATCTCCGATCACGAGGTAAGGAGCCGCGAGTACTTCTGGGTGCCGTCCTATGTGGGCCTTGCCATCTGGATGGGAATCGGCTCGGGCGCGATCGTCAGATGGGCCAGAAAGATGGGGACCGCCTACCGGAACGTCATGATCGGAGCGCTTCTGCTGTTCTCTGCCATGCCCATAGTCATGCAGTTCCACGTCATGGACAGAAGCGAGAACAAGGTCGCCTACTACTACGGCTGGAACATGATCAATTTCCTCGAAGAGGACGCGATCATAATCACGAACGGGGACAACGACACGTTCCCGCTGTGGTACCTCCAGCAGGTCGAGGGCATCCGTACGGACGTCGACATCGTCAACCTCTCGCTCATACAGATCAACTGGTACATCGAACAGCTGAAGGCCCGCGATGTCCCGATGAGTTTCACTTACGACGAGATCGAACGGATGACACCGTACTGGACTCGCGACCCCGACACCGGCGAGCTGACGTTGATAACTTTGAAAGACATTGCGCTCCACGACATTCTCAGGGAGAACAACTGGAAGCGGCCCATCTACTTCGCCGTGACCGTCGACGACTTTCAGGGTTACTACGACAACCTCGAGCTCGAGGGCATGGTGTTCCGTCTCAAGCCCGAGGCTGGCCGCCACATGATCAACGTAGAGAAGACCTACGAGAACTGCTTCGAGAACTACCGATACGACAGCCTGGTCGATGTCGAGGACGGCTGGAGGGTGATGGACGAAATATACAAGCCGCCGACCACGACACGACTGGTCACCAACTACGCGGCCGGATTCTCACGCCTGGGCTTCAAGGCCATGCAGGCTCCTCCGATCGACGCGGAGGAGGCCGTCCGTCTCTACAACATCGCACTGAAGTTCGCCCCCGACTACGGGCCGGCATTGAACGGACTCATCGCCATCTACGCGGTGCACATGAGGCAGCCGGAGAAGGCCCTCCCGCTGGCCGAGAGGCTGCTTGAGGCACAACCCGAGAGGATCGAGACCTGGGTACGCTACGGCGGGGTTCATCTGATGATCGGAGAGCGTATCGAGAGGAGTGGCGACAGCGCGGGGGCGCTGCCGCACTTCGAGGAAACCGTGCGGGCCTACGAGTACGCCCTGAGCCAGGAACCGGAGAGTAGCGAGCTCTACGCGCCTCTTCTCTCGATGTATCAGAAGCTGGGCAGAACCAGGGAGTTGAACAGCCTGCTCGACACCTGTGGGGC
>JBDRTQ010000195.1:0-11684 GCA_043823885.1 Candidatus Eiseniibacteriota bacterium
CTTGAGCTTCTCGACCATGACGTCGAGGTGGAGAACACCCAGCCCCGAGATGATGGTCTGCTTGATGACACGGTCGTAGCCGGCGGTGAAGGTCGGGTCCTCCTCGTGGAGCTTGGCGAGGCCCGTCGATATCTTCTCCTCGTCGCCCTTGGTCAGCGACCTGACCGCCTCGGAAAGCACCGGCTTCGGAAGCACGGTCGGCGCAAGCACGATCGGGCTGACCTTGGAGCAGAGCGTGTCACCGGTAGACGTGTTCTTCAACTTGACGACGCCCGCAATGTCGCCCGCCGAGACCGATTCCATCTCCTTGCGGTCTCTGCCGATAAGCGCGTAGATGCCGCCCATGCGCTCGTTCTCGCTTCTCGTCGAGTTCAGAACATCGTCGCCCGAGCTGACGGTGCCGGAGTAGACGCGGAAGAAGGAGAGCTCGCCGACGTGCTGCTCGGAAACGGTCTTGAATACGAGAGCGGAGAACGGCGCGCCGGGCGTGGCATCGATGGTCACCTCGTCCTCTCCGCCGGGCTCCTTCCCCGTCACCTTGCCGGAGCCCACCGGCGACGGCATGACGCCGGCCACCAGGCCCAGGAGCGCCTCCACTCCCGCGACCGAAGACGCGACGGTAGCGACTGCCGGGACTATCGAAGCGGACGCGACGCCCGCCCTGAGTCCACCGCGGATCTCGTCGGGAGTCAGCTCCTGGTCACCGAAGAACTTCTCCATCAGTCCCTCGTCCGACTCGGCGGCGGCTTCGATCAGCTGAGTTCTGAGTTCCGCGACCTCGTCCGCCATGTCGGCCGGGATGTCTTCCTTCTTCGTCTTGCCCGAGCCGTCGGTGATGTAGGCCTTCTGCTCGATGAGGTCGACAACACCCTTGAAACTACCGGCCGCACCGATCGGAATAACGACGGGGACGACGCGGGCGCCCAGAACGCTGGCGGCATCATCCATGCACTTCCGGAAGTCGGCGTGCTCCTTGTCCATTTTGTTGACACAGATCATGCGCGGCTGGCCGGCGGACTCGATGAACTGCCAGACAAGCTCCGTCCCCACCTCGACGCCCGAAGGGGCGGCGAGGACCACGATGGCGGCGTCGGCCACTCGAAGCCCTGCCCTGACGTCGCCGTAGAAGTCGGCGTACCCGGGACAGTCGATGATGTTGATCTTCGTCCCGTTCCACGTACAGTGCCCCAGCCCCATGTTGATGGTGATCTTCCGCCTCTTCTCGTTCTCGGCGAAATCGAGAGCGGCGGATCCGTCGTCGACCTTGCCCAACCGGGCCACAGACCCTCCGACGAACAACATTGCCTCAGCGAGGCTGGTCTTGCCCGCGTCGCCGTGTGCGACCAGGGCGATATTGCGAATCTTGTCTGCCGACAGCGACTTCATGTTGCTTCCTTCCGAGGGATTCCCGCGAGTTGCACCTGTGATTCGATTCTGGACGGTATCAAACCAAAGAAGGTACCAGCTGTGTCGGCCCCAGTCAACCCGAAACTCCCATATTCGGCTTGCCTGACCCCTTCCCCCGTGGTATCTTCGGTAGGTTGTAGCGGCCTGTCGGTTCCGGGCCGCGGCGGGTCCCGGTGCGGGGCTCGGGCCGCTTCAGAACCTGGGGAACTCAAAGAGAGCCACCACGCACGGAGGCGCAACTCAATGCTAGAAATACTCCGCTCACGAACGAAGGTCTTCCTCTGGATAGTGGCCATCGCCTTCATCGTCAGCATCGGTGCTGGCACCATGTTCGGGCGCAGCCGGGGGACTCAGAACAAGACACCCGAGCAAGGTCTCATCGGCGTCGTCGACGGCGCACCCATTCTGTATCGCGACTTCTCCGAGGAGTACCGGCAGAGGATGGTCAACTACGCGCAGCAGAGCGGCACCGAGCTGTCGGATGCCACGCGCGACGCCATCCGGGAGGAGACCTGGAACTCGATGGTCACGGACATACTCGTCACCAAACAGATCGAGAAGCTGGGCATCGATGTGCCCGACCAGGTCGTTCTCGACGTTCTCTGGAACAACCCTCCGCAGTCCGTGTACCAGTCACCGGCCTTCCAGGATGCCGACGGTAACTTCAGCTTCGACGCATACCATCGCGAGATCCAGCTGCATCCCGAGCGCTGGGACGCCGTGGCCGACTACTACCGAAGCTCTCTCCAGAGACAGATACTTCAGCGTGAGATCCAGTCGGCCGCGATGGTCAGCGACAACGAGCTGTGGGACGAGTTCGTCGCGAGAAACGAGAAGGTCCGTGTCTCCTTCGTCACCATCGATCCGCGCAGGCTCCCCCGCGAGCCGTTGATGCCCACCGAGGCTGAGGCCCGCGACTACTTCCAGGCACACAGGGCCGACTACGAGCGCCCGCCCACGGTGGTCATGAGCTTCGTCGACCTGCCCAAGGTGGCCAGTGCTGAGGACGAGGAGGACGTCGTCCTGAGGCTCGAGGAACTCGCGGCCGCCGTCCGGGACGGCGAGGACTTCGCGGAACTCGCGCGCGTGTACTCCGAGGGTCCGAGCGGACCGCAGGGCGGCGATCTCGGCTACTTCGGGCGCGGCTCCATGGTCGAAGCGTTCGAGGAAGTGGCGTTCGGGCTCGAGGTCGGCGAGGTCAGCGACCCCGTCAAGACCGAGTTCGGCTACCACATCATCAAGCTCGAGGACCGGAAGACGGAGAACGGCGAGCTTCAGGTCCACGTGCGCCACATATTGATCGAGGTCAAGGCCAGCGAGCAGACGCTGGTCGAACTGGAGAGCGAGCTGCGCGAACTGGCGGAACTGGCGGAGAAGAACGGGCTCGCAGCGGCCGCAGAGGCTCTGGGCTACGAGATGAAGGCGACGCGTCCGTTCCCCGACGGCCGATACATATCGGGCATCGGGAACCTGAGGCCCGCCGTCAATGAAGCGTTCACGAGCGAAGTGGGCACGCCTGTCGGGCCGTATGTAACGGCCGAAGCCTACTACATGTTCGAGGTGGCCGAGAAGCTGCCCAGCGTCCTTCCGACCTACGAGGATCTCGCCGCGGAGCTCATGGGCGACAATCCGGAGCACCCCGCCGCGTCGGCTCTGATAATCGAACGGCAGAGCGACCGCGCACGAGCCATCGCGGAGGAGATCGCCGCGGCCGTTCGTTCCGGTCAACATCTGGAGGAGGCGGCCGCGGGGCGCGGCTACGAGGTGACGCAGTCGCAGCCTTTCTCGAGGAAGGACTACGTTCCGGGAGTCGGCAGCGGGAACGAGTTCGTAGGCGTCAGCTTCGGGCTTCGCACGTCGCAGACGAGCGGGGCGGTCCACGTGGAGAACCCCGACCGCTACTACGTCCTGCGCGCCGAGGAGAGAACCGCCGCCAGCCAGCAGGACTTCGCCGGACAGGAAGATCAGCTCAGGACTCAGCTCCTCCAGCGAGAGCAGATGCAGGTGTTCTCCGCTTGGCTCGAGGACCTGACGTCGGACGCCGAGATCAACGACTACCGCGACTCGTTCTTCTAGACGAACCGGCGCGCCGGCCGCGCACTCCGGTCAGCGCTCTGATAACGCGAGAGGCCGGACGAGCGCCACGGAGATCCGGCTTCTCAGCCCTCGAGGAACCAGGAGTGGTCGGCGCCCACTATGATGATGATATCGACCAGGGGTGTCTCAGGTACCTGCTGTATGACATTCGGGATGTGCAACAAGCGGGCGACCTGGACGGCCGCGCCCAGGTCCCCCGCCCGGTCCACAACGATGGTCTCCTCGTAGTCGAAGCTGTCCGCGTTCCGGAAGTCGACCACGTCCAGGCCGCGCTCGCGCAGGTAGCGGGCCGTCTTCAGTCCGATGCCCTCGACGCCGCAGCCGTTCAGCACCAGCACCGCTGACTCCACTTCCCTGCTGGGTCGAGGTGCGACGAGTCCGTAGACCGAGACCGCCAAGTAGACGACGGCCGCCAGCAGGATGAGCACGCCGGCGCTGTACAGCACCGACGAGGGCGTCGCCTTCCGCTTCCGCTTCTTGCTCGAGGTCTTCTTCTTCGATTTCCGTCTCGTGGCCAACTCAGGCTCCTCGGGTCCGCGTTGCAGTTGCCGGTTGCGAGGGTGCGGGGGAGCCCCGCGCCCTCGCAAGCAAGCTAGGTGTCCACGCACACCTTGAGACGCTCGTACGTCTGCCGCAGCGTCTCCGGAAGCACGCGCGTCTCGCCGACCACCGGCATGAAGTTCGTGTCACCCTCCCAGCGCGGCACGACATGAACGTGTACGTGTCCCGGAACGCCCGCGCCGGCGCAGTGCCCCATGTTGGCGCCGACGTTCATTCCCTGCGGCGAGAAGGCACGCTCCAGGATCCGCTCCGCGTGGGCCATCGTGTCCATGAGGTCGGCCCGTTCTGCGGACGTCAGTTCGGTGAAGCTGCCGACGTGACTGTAGGGCGCGACCATCAAGTGACCGTTGTTGTAGGGATAGGCGTTGAGCATGACGAACCCGTGCTCGGTACGCAGGAGGATCAGATTGCCCTCGTCGTCGTCCTGCGTCGGCTTGACGCAGAAGATGCAGCCATCGGAACTTCCCGACATCAGGTACTCCATTCTCCAGGGCGCCCACAGTCTGTTCATCCCTCTCCCACCCCATCCCCGAGCACCAGGTTGTCGATGAGCCGCGTACGGCCGAAGTAGACCGCAAGCGCGAGCATCGTTCCGGCCGTGAGCTCCCTCACGTCGTCGAGCGATCTCCAGTCGACCGCCGAGACGTACTGAACGTCGGCGTGTGGCTTCGACTCGATGATCGCGCGCACCTCCGCGAGCACCTTCGCGGCATCGGTCTCGCCGCCATCGAAGAGAGCGCGTGCGCGTCCCAGCGCCTCGTGCAGCACGGGAGCCTCCGCGCGCTCCTCCTGGCTCAGATAGCCGTTGCGCGAGCTCATCGCCAGGCCGTCAGGCTCACGGACGATGGGCCCTCTGACGATCTGAACGTCCATGTCCAGATCCTCGACCATCCGCTCTATGACGGCGGCCTGCTGCCCGTCCTTCTGGCCGAACACGGAGAGATTGGGTCGGACGATCTCGAAGAGCTTGGCGACGACGGTGCAGACGCCGTCGAAGTGACCCGGACGGAACGCGCCGCAGAGCTTCTCGCCCAGGCGCTGCACGTGCACCACCGTGGCGTAGCCTGCAGGGTACACGTCCGCCGCCTCCGGGACGAAGACGAGGTCGGCGCCGGCCTCTTCCAGCAGTGCGACGTCGCGGTCGAGGTCGCGGGGGTATCTGTCGAGGTCCTCGCCGGGGCCGAACTGCGTCGGGTTCACGAAGATGCTCACAACAACGCTGTCGGCGAGTTCCCCGGCCATCCGTACGAGCGTGAGGTGTCCCTCGTGGAGGTAGCCCATCGTGGGGACGAACCCGACGACCGCCCCGCCGCTTGCGAGTTCCCGCGCTCTGGACTTCATTCCCGCAACGGTACGGATGATCTCCATCAGTAGCTCTCGTCCAGGTCCGGATACGCGCCGGACTTCACGTCCCTGACGAACCCCGCGGCGGCCTCGGAGACGACCTTGCCGGCGTCCCCGTAGCGGCGGACGAACCTGGGGACCGGCCCGTCGGTGTATCCGATGATGTCGTTGATGACGAGCACCTGGCCGTCGCAGTGAGGCCCCGCCCCGATCCCGATGGTCGGAATCGACACGGCCTCGGTTATGTCACGGCCGAGCTGCCACGGGATGGCCTCGAGCACCATCGAGAAGCAGCCGGTCTCGTCCAGGGCTCGCGCGTCGTCGAGCAGTCGCGCGCGGGTCTCGTCGTTCTTGCCCTGCACCCTGTATCCGCCCAGTTCGTGGATCGACTGCGGCGTCAGCCCGATGTGCCCCATCACGGGGATCCCAGCGTCGAGCACGGCCTGGATCTTCCGGACTACCTTCCTGCCCCCCTCGAGTTTGACCGCGCCGGCGCCGCCGTCCTTGACCATTCGTCCGGCGGCGCGCACTGCATCAGAGGCGGACGCCTGATACGACATGAACGGCATGTCGCCGACGACGAGCGCGGCGGTGCGCGCTCGGGCGACGGCGGCCGTCAGCATGACCATCTCCTCGAGTGTAACGGGCAGCGTGTTCTCGTGGCCCAGCACGACCATCGCGGCGGAATCCCCGACGAGGATCATGTCGACCCCCGCCGCGTCAACCAGCTTCGCGGTCATGCAGTCGTAGGCCGTGAGGACTGCGACCTTCTCGCCCGCCTTCTTCATCGCCGCTATAGAAGGCGCCGTGCGCTTCCTGCGTTCCATGTCTGCTCTCGCTGTGAATTGGTCTACCGGAGCCGGGTCGGAGTTCCCGGCGCCCCGTCCCGGCACGGTGAGGCGGCCTGCGCGCTCTGCCGCGTCAGGTCCGAGTTCCTATGGGAACGTAGTAAGTGGTTCCCGTGTCGTGTTCCTCGATCTCCCGCGCGAGTTCTTCGAAGTCCGCGGTGCTTTCAACGAAGTTGATGTCGTCCGTATTGACCACGATCAGGGGCGTGTCCGTGTAGTGGAAGAAGAAGTAATTGTATGCCTCGTTCAGCGACTCGATGTACTCGACCGACATGTCGCGCTCGAACTCGCGCCCGCGTTTCCGAATGCGCCCCAGCAGACACTCGACCGAGGCCTGGAGATATACGACGATGTCAGGCTTCGGCACCTCGCGCTCAAGGAGGTCGGCCAGGCGTTTGTAGAGCGACAGCTCATTGTCGTCGAGCGTGATGTTGGCGAAGATGCGGTCCTTGGCGAAGAGGTAGTCCGAGACCACGCGCTCCATGAAGAGATCGTACTGCTTGAGCTCGGACTGCTGGCGGTGCCGCGACAGCAGGAAGAAGAGCTGCGTCTGAAAGGCGTACCCCCGCATGTCCTCGTAGAAGTGCGCGAGAAACGGGTTCTCCTCCACGACCTCAAGCTTGAGGTGCGCACCCCACTCTTTGGCGAGAAGCGTCGCCAGGGTGGTCTTCCCAGCCCCGATGACGCCTTCGATGGCCACGTAGTTCTTCCTGGGCACGTTCACCTCCGGTGTAGCCAAGTGATGCTCCTCGCGCCGGCTTCGCGTTGTCCGCGCTTCGTCCGCGCGCCCTACGCCGGCGCCGGTGGATCTCCCATGCACCGGACGCTGCCGGCGACGTCGCCGAGCGCAGCGACGAGTTCCGACACGCTTTCGGTCCCGCCCGGAAGAACGAGGTCGGGAGCGAGTTCCGCGAGCGGGACCAGCACGAACGCTCTCCCGCGAGCGCGCGGGTGCGGAAGCGTCAGCTCCGCGGTCTTCATCACGACCTCATCGTAGAGAAGCACGTCAAGGTCGAGCGTCCGCGGATCACACACACCTTGCCTGACCCTACCACACTCCCGCTCGATCGCGAGGAGTCCCCTCAGAAGCTCCTCGGGCTCGATCTCGGTCGAGAGCTCGGCCACCGCATTCAGAAAGCGCGGCTGACCGATGACACCGACGGGAAGCGTATCATAGACGGATGAGACGGCCACGACTTCGGTGCCGGGCAGCCTGCCCATCGAATCGAGCGCCCGCCGGATGTAGCCCAGCCGGTCGCCGATGTTGGAGCCTATGCCGATCCACGCTCTGGGCAACGCTCTCCCTCCGGCGCGGCGCCCTCGCCCGGCGGCGACCCGCGAACCGGGCGCGGCTCTAGCGCGAGTGGACCACCTCTACCTCCACGTGATCTATCGATCCGGCGATCGGAACGCTCGGCTTGCGGATCCTGACCACGACCTCCAGCGCGCCGAAGTCTCTCAGCACGTCGCGCGCGATCTTGTCGGCCATGGTCTCCAGCAGGTGGTACTTCTGATTGACGACCTCAGACTCAACCAGCCTGTAGACCTTCTCGTAGTCGACGGTCTTCTTCATGTCGTCGGTGGCGACCGCCTCGGAGAGGTCCGCGAGGATCTCGACGTCGATCTCGAAGCGCTGTCCGAGCTCGCGCTCATTCTCGGACGCCCCGTGATAGCCGTAGAGTCTGATGTTCTCGAGCGAAATCCTGTACTCGGGCATGGTTCACGCTCCCCGTTCCTGGCATACGATTCCGCGCCAACGCGAGGCAGACGAACTCACCCGCTCCGCCGGGCTGCCTGTGCATGACGCACGGCCACGCCCGGACGCGCTCAGACCCTACAGCATTCTGGTAATCCTGGCAACCGCCTCGGCGATGCGGTCCTCGGTTGTCGTGAGCGCCATACGGATGTACCGGTCACCGCCCTCGCCGAAACCGACGCCGGGCGTCGTCACCACGTGGCCGCGCTCCAGCAGGCGCCCCGAGAATTCCCGCGAGCGCTCGGCCGTGGGCACGCGGGCCCAGACGTAGAAAGTAGCCTGCGGCCTCGGGACGTTCCAGCCGACCTTGCGCAAGCCGTCGACGAGCACGTCGCGGCGTCGCCGGTAGATCTCGACCTGCTCCGCCAACCGGCTCTCGGGCAGCGCGAGCGCGGCCTCCCCCGCGTGCTGGATGGCCGTGAAGACGCACGAGTCGATGTTGTCCTTGACCGTGGCCAGCGCCTCGAGCACGTCCGCGTTGCCGATGACGAAGCCAAGCCGCCACCCCGTCATGTTGAACGTCTTCGAGAAGGAATGGAACTCGATGCCCACTTCCTTCGCTCCCTCTGCCTGGAGCAAGGACACGCGCGGCCCGTCGTAGACCACCTCGGAATATGCCGCGTCGTTGAGCACGATGAGCCCGTTGTTGCGGGCGAAGTCGACGGCGCTCTTGAAGAACGCGACGTCGGCGACGGCGCCGGTCGGGTTGTTCGGGTAGTTGAGGAAGAGCAGCTTGGCCCGGTCCAGCTCGCGCGCGCCGAGCGACTTGAGGTCCGGCAGAAAGTCCCTCTCAGACTCGAGCGGGAAGTAGCGAACTTCCGCGCCGGCAAGCCACGTGGCCGCCGGGTATATCGGGAACGCCGGGTCCGGGATGAGCGCGATGTCGTCCGCGTCCATCACGGCCAGCGGCAGGTGGCCTATCCCCTCTTTCGTCCCGATGAGCGGCAGCACCTCGCGCACGGGATCCAGCGAGACGCCGTAGCGCGCCTCGTACCACCGCGCGATGGCCGCTTTGAAGGACGGCAGTCCCCTCTGGAGCGGATAGCGGTGCGTCGCGGGGTCCGCGGCTGCCTCCTGAAGCGCCGACACGATCTCCGGAAAGGTCGGCAGGTCCGGGTCGCCTATCCCCAGGTCGACGACGTCCTTGCCGTCCGCCATGAGTTCGTTCTTGACGCGGTCTATCTCTACAAAGAGGTACGGCGGGAGCTTGTCCAGCCGCTTAGAGCGTTCGATTCGGTTCATCGGCACGGTTTCCATAAGGGGCTGTCCACAGGCTATCCACAGGGGAGAAGCGCCTCAGCGCAGCGTGAGCGTATCCCGCGAATTCGCGGAGTGTCAAGCGGAAAGGGGCCGGGCGGGCATCCCGGGGCGCGCTGCGCCCATGACCATACTTCCAGACAGAAGCCCGGCCGACACGGGTGCCGGCCGGGCTCTTGGGTCTTGATCGTTCGAGCGTCGGATGCGAGGTCCCTACCGGCTCTCGAACTCCGCCTGCTTCTTCAGGAACTCGGCATCCTCCTCGGCATCCGCTCGCGCAGGAATCGGATAGGGGTACCAGACGCCCCGCATGTGCGAGTACCAGAAGTAGTCTGCCGAATTCTGTCCGCTGGCCATATACCCGACCAGGTAGTACGTGTAGGTCCCGGACGAACTGACAGGGAATGTTTCGTGAACGTAAAGCGTCTGATTGACCGACGTGTCAGTCGGCCACGCGCTCGGGATGTCGACGGCGCTCACGGAGTGCCAGCTGGCGGGCATCGCCGTGGGAGAAGTCGAGACCGCACAGTAGAAACGGTCCTTTGTACCCAACGTGTGAGAGAGCACCACCCAGAGCTGACTCTCGACGACGATGTAGCCGGGACCCGGAACTGTGAGGGTCACCTGAGCATCGTCGTACTGCGCGACGCTGCTGCCAATGGTGGTCGTCGCGCCCTCATCGTGCAGGTCGATGATGTTCGGCGGACCCCACTCGGCGTTGCCCCACGAGTCGGCGCACCTGAGCACGTAGCCGGGGACGGGATTCTTGCCGAACCAGAAGCCCTCAATAACAACGAGCGTGTCCGGTACGATAACGTTGTTCCTCGCGTAGAGCGTGCCGTTGACGGTCAGACTGTCGTCGATGCTCACCGCGCCCTCGAACTTACCGGCGAGGCCGCTGCCGTTCGCGACCGCCCGCAGGGCCGGTCCGGAGCCTGTGTGCCAGCCCAGGAGCGCGGCGCCCGTGCCGTTGTGATTGCCGTAGACGGCCGTGGCCGAGCTTGCCGCGTTGTTTATCCTGAAGTACCCGCAGCTGTTGGGACCGGTGTTCGTTATCGAGAACGCATCACCGCTCGAGCCATAGTTGCCTGCGTAGGGCAGGTTGAGCCCGTTGTCGGCGCCCAGCGACTGGAACGCCGACGGCACGCTCGCGAGCTTCAGCCTCGGAGAGAGCAGTTCCCCGTCTATGGTCAGCTGCAGGTAGTAGGGCGGCGTGTCGAACGCGGGAAGCCCTCCGATCACGTTACCCAGTTCGATGTTGAACCAGCCGTCCGTGATGACCGTGGCCACGTGTGTCTCCGGACCCCAGACGGACGCGCCGCCGACTTCGGCGTCGTACATCCTGGCGGTGACGGTGTAGGTCGCGTTGACCGGTTCACCTGTGCCGGCGTCCCCCACGAAGCCCTGGAACCAGATGGTCTCCTGTATGTCTCTTGGCGCGTCCGAGCCCTCGAGCACGCCCCCGTCACCGAGCTCCATCGACCGTGCTCCCGCTGTCCCGCCAAGGCCCAGAGCCAGGGCAAGAACCGCAAGCACCGCTACTCTGATGGCAGTCTTCGTCGACATCCCCTGTCCTCCTTAGTTGCTTCATCCCCAATGTTCGAACGCTCCGAACGAGCACTACCTCAGGTAGACCAGCCTGCCGGTCTCGCGCACACCCGCGGTCTCGAGCGACACGAAGTAGACACCCGACGCCACTCGCCGGCCGTGGTCGTTCGTGCCGTCCCAGCTCACCTGGTAGCGGCCCGACCGCACGTTGTCCGTGTCGAGCGCCCTAACGACGCGCCCGGCGATGTCGTAGATCCTGAGGCTGACGCCCCGTGATCCCGATGCGATGTCGAGCTGTATGACCGTGCCGTCACTGAACGGGTTCGGGCTCGCGTTGTACAGCCGCGTGACGAGCGTGCCGCCCGTGAGCAGCATGACAGGATCGGCGACGATGTCCTCGATATCATCTCCGTATACCCCGCGGAGCTCGTACCAGAACGCCGAGCCCGGCCACACCGTGGTGTCCTCGTAGACACCCGGGGAGAACGGCGGGAGAAGGTCATCGTTCAGCCGCTCGTACGGACCGTCCTCGGCCGACGCCCTGTAGACGTTGAAGCCCGAGATGCCTCCAAGCGACTCCACGGTCCATCTCAGAGTCACCGTGAGCGGCTCGGTCTCGGTGGCGACGAACGCCCCCTCGACCGGAGTGACGCTGCAGCCCCAGAGCGAGAACGAAGCGCTCTGTGCCGCGCCGACGAACGGACCGCCCAGCCGGGAGACCATCTCGAAGCTGGCCGAGGTGGAGTGAGAACCGCCGTCCGCAGGTGCCGCGGCCGTCGTTGCCCACGTCCGAAGCTCGAACGCGGCGCCAGCCGACATCGCGAACACGAGTAGAGCGGCCAGCGCCAACAAGACGCATTTCACCT
>JBDRTQ010000196.1:0-4095 GCA_043823885.1 Candidatus Eiseniibacteriota bacterium
CTGCTGGACCCGCCGCTCCATGAGTTCATTCCCGCCACCGACGAGGAGATAGAGGAACTGGCCCGCGAGCTCGGCAAGGACCCCGGGGAGATGAAAAAGAGGGCGGCGGAGCTCCGCGAGGCTAACCCGATGCTGGGACACAGAGGGTGCAGGCTCGGCATCACCTACCCGGAGGTGTACGAGATGCAGGCCCGGGCCATCTTCGAGGCGGCGAAGGCGCTCGCGGACAGGGGCGTCGACGCCAGGCCCGAGGTCATGATACCGCTCGTGGGCGAGCCCAAGGAGCTGTCCATCCTGCGCGAACTGGTCGAGAGAGTGGCGGCCGAAGTGCTGGGCCGCGACACCGATACCGTTCCGTTCCACATCGGCACCATGATCGAGATCCCGCGCGCTGCGATTGTGGCCGACGAGATCGCCGAGCACGCCGACTTCTTCTCGTTCGGGACGAACGACCTGACCCAGATGGCCTACGGATTCAGCCGCGACGACGCCGGTTCGTACATCAAGGACTACCTCAAGAGGGGTATCCTCAGGAAGGACCCCTTCCAGTCGCTCGACAAGCGCGGAGTGGGCGCGCTCGTCAAGATGGCCGTGGACAAGGGCAGGCTGGCCAACCCGGATCTGCATCTCGGCGTCTGCGGCGAGCATGGCGGCGACCCGGAGTCCATCTACTTCTTCCATCAGGTGGGGCTGGACTACGTCAGCTGCTCGCCCTATCGCGTTCCCGTCGCGCGTCTTGCGGCCGCTCATGCGGTTCTCAAGGCCCGCATCAGGGGAATCACGTAGGTTGCGAGGTTCCGGCCATCACGCCGCGCGGCGTGAGGTTGCGGAGCGGTTCACGGACGACGGACGGGACGGCGGCGAGGGCGGTTAACCGACGGGGAGTTCAGGCGTTTACGCTTGACGATGGCGGCGGCATGCCGCTAGAATCCAAGCGTAAACAGCACATCTTGGACTCACGCAGCCGAGGTCCCTTTCGGGGGGACGGGTGGTCGTCATGAGCGGGCTGGCCGGTTTCTTCAGAGAGTCGAGTCCGGGGCGAGCGGTCCTGCTTTTCGCCCTCGCTCTGGTCGTCTTCGAGGCGTTTCTCATATTCGGGATAGTGACCGACCACTTCTGGGAGACGCTCTCCAACGGAGCCATGATCTGCCTGTCCTGCATAGGCGTGGGTTGATCCCATCGATTGAACGCGGTTCCGCCCGTTCAGTGCGACAGGCGCCCGCGCCGGGTTTCGTGGTCCCGGGCCGGAGACTCGCTTGAAGAGACGCGTCGTCCAGTTCATCTCCCTTCTGCTCACCAACTCCTACTTCGCGTCCATACCGGCGAAGACCTTCTATCAGGGCAGTCTCAAGGGCGTGTGCGTCCCGGTCCTCAACTGCTACGCGTGCCCCCTCGCGTGGGGCTCGTGCCCGATCGGCGCGCTTCAGCACTTCGTCATCGTCAGACAGTTCCCGTTCTACGTGCTGGGCATCCTGGGCTTCATCGGCGTGTTCGTCGGGCGGTTCCCGTGCGGGTGGTTCTGCCCGTTCGGGTGGCTGCAGGAGATCGTCTACAAGCTCAAGCTGCCCAAGTTCTCCGCGCCCAACTGGCTGAGGCACCTGAAGTTCGTCGTGCTCGTTGTGGTGTGCGGGCTCATCGCATGGTGGACCTACGAGCCCTGGTTCTGCAAGATATGCCCGGCCGGAACGCTCGAGGGCGGCCTCCCGTGGCTGGCGTGGAAGGCCCGAGGTTCCGATTACGCGGATGGCATGAACTTCCTCACCTCGGTGTTCACGCTCAAGGTCGTGATCCTGGCGGCTCTGGTGCTTCTGATGGGCATGATGAGGCGTCCGTTCTGCAGGTTCATATGCCCGCTGGGCGCGCTTCTCGGGCTAACCAACAAGTTCAGCCTGCTTCAGATGGACACGCACCTTGACGACTGCGCCATCGCTTTCGCCAAGGGATCCGAGTTCAAGAACTGCGCCTCGTGCAACTACTGCTCCGCCGACTGCCCGATGGGGCTCAAGGTGCCGGAGGAGATCGGCAGCATCGACTGCATCCGCTGCATGAACTGCACGAGCTACGGCTCCGTCTACTGGAAGATGGACCTCGGCCAGGGCGGCAGGGGAACGGCCAGGGGCAGGGCGGAGGCGGCCGCGGCACGGGGAGCCATCCGTGAGGCGGCGATCGAGGAGAGAGCGGGCAGGAAACCAGAGGTACCGGACACGAGTTGAGAGTTGGATTGCCCTGGAAGGGGGATGCAATGGAACCCACCAGCGGCGTGACGAGGATGTTGGTGGAGCGACTGAGCAGCGCCGAAGCGCTGGCGGTCCTCACCGGCGCCGGAGTGTCTCAGGAGAGCGGCGTCCCGACGTTCAGGGGCGAGGAAGGGTTGTGGAAGCAGTACCGGGCTGAGGAACTGGCGACGTGGAGAGCGTTCGAGAGTGACCCCGGGCTCGTTTGGAGTTGGTACGACTACAGGCGTCAGCTGATCTCCGACGCCGAACCCAACCCGGCACACAGGGCCATCGCCGGGCTGGAGCGGGGCTATCCGCAGTTCTCCCTCATCACTCAGAATACCGACGGACTTCATCAGAGGGCCGGCAGCTCGGCTCCTGTCGAGCTGCACGGCAGCGTCTGGAGGGCGCGCTGCACGGCCGAGCAGACCGTGTACGACCTGCTCGACAGCCCGCTGAAGGAACTGCCTCCCCTCTGCCGGCAGTGCCAGGCGCTGCTTCGTCCCGACGTCGTGTGGTACGGTGAGCCTCTCCCCATGGAGGCCTACGAGCGTTCTCACCAGATAGCGTCCAGCTGCGACGCCATGCTGGTCGTCGGCACGTCGGCCGTGGTCCACCCGGCGGCCTCTCTGCCCCTGGTCGCCAAGCACAACGGGGCCTTTGTGGTCGAGGTGAATGCCGCGTACACGCCGATATCCGCCCTCGTCGACGCCACACTGCTCGGAAGCGCAGGTGATATCCTGCCCGTGATAGCCGATCGCGTGCTGAAGCTCGTGGGCGACCGCAGCGGAGGGACCGCGAACCCGGTCGCCAGGGCCTCGTCCGCTTGACCGTCCCCTCAAGCTCTGGTAGCCTCTTGCACGCGTCACGGCCCGTGGGGAACCGGCCGTGGGTTCCTATATCCAGGTAGAGCGCCACATGGCGCGTTTGGCCGGGACGCCGGAGCCGGGTTCCGGATGCATCGCGCTGGACACCATCCCAAGGATACCGACATGCGAAGGTACACCGCAGCTGCCGCTGCCATTCTGATGCTCCTCGCGGCCGCTCCAGCCCTGTCGAACAGCTACAACACGCCGACCATCGACGGGCACGTGATCGTCGAGACGGGCGACTGGAACAGCGACGAGCTGGCGTGGCGGGACCCCAACAACGACAACCGGTGGGGCCCCAGTGACGGCGACCTCGTCGACCTCTACGTGACGTGGGACGCGGACAGCCTCTACGTGGGTGTCAAGACGACGAACGGGCCAAGCGGGTATGGGAACGGGTATCTGGTCTACATAGACACGGACGCCCAGGTGGAAGACGCGACGGGCGAGCTCACGGGCGCAACGGAGATGACGGCCGCGGACTTCTTCCAGCGCCAGATTGAATTCAGCACCATCGGCGCAGAAGTGATGATGGGTCTGTGGAACTTCGAGCCGGGAAACCACAGCGTCCACGACTGCAGTGACCCAACCAGTACCGTCATCATCGACGAGAGCTACATTCAGATCAATCCCGGCTACAAGCACATCGAGTTCGGGATCGACTGGAACGGGATCTTTGGCCTCGGTCGTGCTGCGGTGCCCCAGGGCACGAAGATCCGGATCATCTGTGCGGTCGTCGGCGGAGACGGTTCCGGTGCGTACGACGCGCTTCCGACCTCGAGCACCGGTGCCGAGTCCGACGGCGCGACGCCCTGGGATGCCGTCACCGTTCTTGACCAGTATGTTGAACTCCCGATCGACGCCAACAGCGACGGCGTGCCCGACGTGGGCTATCCGCCGAACGGCAAGATCTCTGGGACCGTCACGCTCGACGACGCCACAACGGTGGCGACGGTCACCGCGTATCAGGGAGGAGTGGCCGTCTGGAGCGGCAGCACGCCCGCGGGCGG
>JBDRTQ010000197.1:0-3314 GCA_043823885.1 Candidatus Eiseniibacteriota bacterium
GACCGTGCGGATCATCGGTTCGCCGGCGACTGGCAGGAGTTCCTTCTTCCTTTCCATTCGCTTCGACTCACCCGCCGCAAGGACTACTGCTGATACCATACGCCCCTTCCAGACAGGATCGGTGCGCCGGACGGACGGAAGCAAATGCCCGACCGGCGCCGCCTCACCCAGAGACTGCTAGCCTTCCATCAAGTTCTTGATCCTGGACAGTGCTTCCCCGATGTTCTCGAGGGAGTTGGCGTAGCTGAACCTGATGAACCCCTCCCCGAACGAACCGAAGCACGTGCCCGACAGACACGCAACGCCCGCCTCATTCAGGATCTTGTCCGCGAGCGCCTGCGACTTCATTCCCGTCTCCTTGATGTTCGGGAAGACGTAGAACGCGCCCTTCGGCCTGAGGCACGAGAAGCCCTTGATGTCGTTCAGGCCGTCGACGATGGCATCACGCCTCTCCTTGAAGATCACGACCATCTTCTCAACTTCGTCCTGGGGACCCTCGAGCGCCTCGATGCCGGCCGTCTGAACGAACGACGTGGCGTGCGAGTAGACGTTGGTGTTCAGCTTCGCGAACTTCTCCGCGATGGCCGTCGGCATGGCCGCGTAGCCGAGCCTCCAACCCGTCATCGCGTAGGTCTTGGAGTGCGCGTCCATCAAAATGGTGCGCTCCTGCATCCCCGGATACGTCGCGACGGTGCGGTGCTCGCCTTCGTAGATGATCTTGCTGTAGACCTCGTCGGAGAGAACGATGATGTCGTTCTCGACCGAGAGTTCCGCAATGCGCTTGAGATCGCCTGCCTCGAGCACGCCGCCCGTCGGGTTCTGAGGCGAGTTGATGATGAGCATCTTGGTGTTCTTGTTGATCTTCGCCTCGAGTTCGGCTATGTCGAACCGGAAGTCGCGTTCTTCCTTGTACTGCAGCGGCACGGCCTTGCCGCCCGCGAAGTTGATGGCCGACTCGTAGATGGGGTAGCCCGGGTTCGGGTAGATGACCTCGTCGCCGTGGTCGACCAGCGCGAGTATCGGAAGGAAGATGATCGGCTTGCCGCCGGGCGTCAGGATGATCTGATCCGGCGTGTACTTGAGGCCGCGGTCCTTCTCGAAGTGCCTGCAGATGGCCTCGCGCGCGGGCATCATACCGGCCGACGGCCCGTAGTGCGTGTCACCCGCCCAGATGGCGTCCACCGCCGCCTGCCTGATGTTGTCTGGAGTGTCGAAGTCCGGCTCGCCGATCTCCAGGTGGACGATGTTGCGTCCCTGGGCCTCGAGCTTCCTGGCCTTCGCGAGAACCTCGAAGGCGGTCTCCGTCCCGAGCCTGCTCATCCGTTCTGCGAACATTTTCCTGCTCCTTCTTGGTGCGTCCCCTGGTTATCTTCGGCTGCGCGGGGCACGCTACACGCGCTTCAGCCTCACTCACCGGAATGCAACCTCACTGCGTCACGCCCGAATCTCGTCCGCCTCAGCCCAGTGTCGCGGTCTCCGTTTCGTTCTTCGCCCCTCGTTTTCTCGAAAGCACCTCGCGCGTGGCCGCGGCGATGTCTCGCGCGGTGAGACCGAAGTGCTGCAGAAGCTGCTCGTGCTCGCCGGATTCGCCGAAACGGTCCTCGATGCCGACGATCCTGATGGGCGTCGGCCGGACCGTCTGCGCGAGCGCTTCGGCCACTGCGCCTCCCAGGCCTCCTATTGTCGAGCCCTCTTCCGCGGTCACGAGCGCGCCTGTTTCGACGGCGGCTCTGTTCACTATGGCCCGGTCGAGAGGCTTGATCGTGTGGCAGTTCACCACGCGCACCCCGAGCCCCTCGTCCTCGAGCCGTCTCGCTGCCTTGAGCGCTTCGTACACCATCACTCCGCACGCGAGGATCGTCGCGTCGTCTCCCTGTCGGTAGACACCGGCCTGCCCGACGGTGAAAGGCGTTATTTCGGTGGTGATTATCGGCACCCTCGCCGCCGCGAACCGGATGTAGACCGGCCCCGGGATCCTGGCTGCTGCCATCGTGGCCTTCTTCGCCTCGACGGCATCGGCCGGCACGATAACGGTCATGCCGGGCAACGTCCGCATCACGGCCACGTCCTCCAGGGACTGCCTCGACCCCCCCGCGCCGCCCGCCGAAAGCCCCGCGTCGGCGCCGCAGATGTTGACGTTCAGCGCGCCGTAGCAGATGGTCGATCTGATGATGTCCCAGGCCTTCCCCGCCGCCAGCATCCCGTGCGTGGTAATGAAGAGGCACTTGCCCGCCAGCGCCAGCCCCGCGGCGGTTCCGATCATGTCCTGTTCGCAGAGCCCTATGTCCAGGAACCTGTCCGGAAATCGCTTCCGGAATTCGCCGGTGCCGCTCGAGCCCGCGAGGTCGGCGTCCATGACTATGATGTCGACGCCGCGCTCGGCCAGTTCGATCAGCCCGCGCTCGTATCCTCTGTTCGTCGCCTCGGTTTCGACGACGCTGTGATGTATGTCCACCAAACCCATCTCGGCCATGTCAGAGATCTCCCGGTGGGACGTCGGCGTTCGTCGTTACGCAAGAGCCTTCATGGCCTCTTCGTACAGGTCCTCGCTCAGCGTGCGGTCGTGCCACTCCGGCTCGTTCTCCATGAACGGCACACCCTTCCCCTTGACGGTCTTCGCGTGCACGAGAGTCGGGCGACCCTTCACGGAGCCCGCTTCGGAGAACGCCGCCTGAAGCTGCTCGATGTTGTGCCCGTCCACCTCGATCACGTGCCAGTTGAAGGTCCGCCACTTGTCCGCAAGCGGCGACAGGGCAACGATGTCCTCGGTGCTCCCGTCGCCCATCATCATGTTCCGGTCCGTGATCGCGCACACGTTGTCCAGTCCGTGGTGCGCCGCGGTCATTGCGGCCTCCCATATCTGCCCCTCGTGCGCCTCCCCGTCACCCATCAGGCAGTAGACGCGAAACGTCTTGCTGTCCCTCTTCGCCGCCATCGCGATACCGTTGGCGATCGACAGACCCTGCCCCGGAGAGCCCACTGAGGCGTCGATGCCCGGGGTTCTCTGCATGTCCGGGAACCCCTGGAGCAGCGACTTGAGCTTCCGGAACGTCATGAGTTCCTTGACGTCGAAGTACCCGCGCCTGGCGAGAGCCGCGTAGAGAGCGGGAGAAGCATGCGCCTTCGAGAGCACGAACCTGTCTCTGTCCTCCCACTGAGGCCGCTCGGGGCTCACGCGCATGGCCCCCCAGTAGAGCACGGTCAGGAGATCCACTGCGGACAGCGACCCGCCGATGTGACCCGCGCCGGCCTGCAGCGTCATTGTCAGGACATCGCGCCGACCGATCTGCGCTATGTCTCTGAGTTCGTTCGGA
>JBDRTQ010000198.1:0-3125 GCA_043823885.1 Candidatus Eiseniibacteriota bacterium
GGGAACGGCGACGTTCATGATCCTGGGAGACAGCTGCACCCGGGACTGCAGGTTCTGCGCGGTCTCGCACGCGGGGCCGCTCCCGCTCGACCCAGCGGAGCCCGATGAGGTGGCCTCGGCGGCCACGACGCTCGGGCTCGATTTCGTGGTGGTGACGTCCGTGACGCGTGACGACCTTGCGGACGGCGGGGCGTCTCAATTCGCCGCGACCGTCCGGGCCGTGCGCGCGTCGAGGACCGGGGTGGGCATCGAGGTGCTGGTCCCGGACTTCAAAGGCTCGCGGGAAGCGATAGATGTCGTTCTCGAGTCGGGGCCGGACGTCTTCGGTCACAACGTCGAGACGGTCCGTCGGCTCTATCCGGCGGTGAGAGAGAGCGCGCGCTACGAGAGGTCACTCCACGTGCTGTCGCAGGCGGCAGCCTCAGGGTCGGGGGCGCTCGTCAAGTCGTCGCTGATGCTGGGCATGGGAGAGACGCGGGAGGAACTCGAACAAGCTCTCGCGGATGTCATGTCCGCGGGGGCGGAGATCGTCTGCCTGGGTCAGTATCTCAGGCCGTCGGTCGACCACCACCCGGTGGCGCGGTTCGTGCCTCCGGAGGAATTCGATGAACTCGCCGTGATGTGCAGGTCGATGGGGTTCCGCTGGGTATCGGCGGGGCCGTTCGTCAGGAGTTCGTATCGTGCTCACGAGGCGGTAGCGGCGCTGGGCAAGCGGCGCCCGCCCATGGACGGCAACATGATGGGAAAGGAGCGGGCATGAGAACCAGGGTCACGTGCAGACACTGTGAACTCGAGCCGGAGCTGAAGGAGCACGTCGACAGTAAGCTGGAGCGCCTGTCGCGCTATTTCGACCGTGTGGACGAGGCGCACGTCGTCTTCACCACCGAGGGACACCGTTGCATCGCGGATGTCACCGTGCACGCGTCCCGTGCTGTCATCTCGAGCGAGCAGACGGCCGATGACCTGAGATCCGCCTTCGATCGTTCGATAGACAAGGTGGAACGTCAGATACGGCGATACAAGGAACGCGTCAGGAATCACAAGGGTGTGGACAGCACGGCCGAAGTGGCCATGGCATCTGCCGGCGCCTCGATGGAGGACCTCGGCATTGTGCCGGAGAAGCTCTCGTCGAAAGCAATGACGCCGGACGAGGCGTTCAGTGAGCTCGAGGAACTCAAGGTTGCGTTCCTCGTCTTCATGAACTCGGAGAACGAGAAGATCAACGTGATCTACCGTCGGAACGACGGGGATTACGGGCTGGTAGAGCCGGGGGAGTAGCGGGGGCGCGGTGTGCGCCCCCCGCTCCGGCGGGAGGCGTGAACACGGCGGGAGGCACGACGGTGAACGAAGAACTTACGGTCCAGGCACTCGTGACGAGGACGGGGACGCGTCTGTCCCTGTCCGCGGCGACCGGGTCGGAGTGCTCAGGCGGGGTCATACGCGACAGCGGCATAAGCCTGCCCGGCCTGTTCCTGGCCGGGTTCGCCGACGGGTTTCTTGGAGAGCGCGTCCAGGTTCTCGGTGCCTGCGAGGTGAGCTACGGTGCGTCTCTGTCGGAGGGCGCGCGCGTCGCGGCGTTGAAGAGGTTGTGTGCTCCTCCCGTCCCTTGCATCATCGTCACGGACGGGCTGGCGCCACCCGAGCCGCTCGTGGACCTGGGCAACGCGCAGGGCGTTCCGGTCTTCACGACACCGCTTACGTCCGAACGGCTCGTGAGAGAGCTCGTCTCGGAGCTGGAGGACCTGCTGGCGCCTCAGGAGATCGTGCACGGCACGCTCGTGGACGTGAACGGCGTGGGGCTTCTCTTCACCGGCAAGAGCGGCATCGGGAAGAGCGAGTGTGGCCTCGACCTCGTGGCGAACGGACACAGGCTTGTCGCCGATGACGCGGTCTGCATCATGCGAACTCGCAAGGACTATCTGATCGGCTACGGCAGCGAGCTCCTGCAGAACTACATGGAGATCCGGGGCGTCGGGATCATAGACGTGCAGGCGATGTTCGGGACCAGGGCCTTCCGGCAACGAAAGCGCGTCGAGGTTGAGGTCAAGCTGGCCGCGTGGTCGGACCTGTCCGACTACGAGCGATTGGGGTTCGAGGACGAGACATCTGAGATCCTCGGGGTCGAGATACCGGCGGTCACTCTTCCTCTGGTCCTGGGGAAGAACATCACGATCATCTCCGAGGTCATCGCTCTGAACTACCTCCTGAAGCTCAGGGGCATCAACGCGGCCAGGGACTTCGACAGACGGCAGAGGGACGCCATTGCGAGGCAGGCAGGCGTGCTGCGAGCAACGCAAGGGGACGACGAGTGAGCAGCCAGGGCAAGCACATAGGGTGCGTTATTGTGGCTCACGGCAACGTCGCGAAGTGCCTGATGGACGCCGTGCAGGGGATTCTCGGCACGCAGTCGAACTGGGTGGCTGTGTCGAACACCGGCATGGGTCTCAACGAACTGAGAGAGGCCGTGGATGGCGCGGTGGCAAGCCTGGGCTCCGAGTCTCAGGTGGTGGTGATAAGCGACATGCCGGGCGGAAGCTGCCACCACGTCTGTCAGGAGATCGTGGCCTCCGGAAGCGGCGTCCGGGCGTTGACCGGGGTAAATCTGATGATGCTCCTCGAGTTCTTCGTTAAGCGGGATCGCACCGGTGTAGAGGAACTTATACACATGGTCAGAGAGCGCGGCCGGGACGCCGTCCGAATAGTCTGACGGGAGTTCGGTCAGGGAGTCAGCGTATGGCGTTCGTGCTCGTCAGGGTCGACGACCGGTTGATTCATGGGCAGGTGACCGTGGCCTGGGGTGCCTGGCTCTCACCCGAGCACATAGTCCTTGTCAACGACGAGGTGGCCTGCTGCGACTGGAGGTGTGACCTCTATACCGACACGGACGCGATGGGAGTCCGCGTGTCGATAGTGACGCGCGAGAGCTTCGCCGATGGACTCAAGGCCGGCACCTGGGACGGCGAGCGCACGTTCGTCATCGTGGAGAGCCCGCGCGACCTCCTGGCGCTAATCCGGTCGGGCTTAGAGGTCCCCGAGGCGAACATCGGAGGAATGCACTACGCGGAGGGGAAGCGAGAGCTTCTCCCTTACGTGTTCGTGGATGATGAAGACGTTGCCGCCATGAA
>JBDRTQ010000199.1:0-2499 GCA_043823885.1 Candidatus Eiseniibacteriota bacterium
CGGCGTAGACCAGGGCCAGCTTGCGCGCATGTTCGCTGGCACGGCCCCAAACCGCAGTTCCGACCGCATCACAGGATCGCTCGGCCTTCGCATACTCCGCCTCGGCCTCCAGCCGCGTCTCGATCAGAGCGCGCCTGGCCTCATCCGTCTGCGCGACGACCTGCGGAACGGGGTGCCAGTTCACTAGGTTCCCGGTGCCGCACCGGAAGTCCGCCCACCAGTTGGCGGTCTCGAGCACGCGCGTGGGCAAGTGCTCTATCCGCGGCTCCTGCCCGGGCGATCGATAGCCGCACTCGAGGACGATCATGCGGGCGAAGAACCCGTTCGTGAGCATCCGCTCCGAGAGCGCTTCGTAGTAGTGGTTCGGGATCGCCGTGCCGAAGACGACGAGGCAAGGCTGGTCGATGGCCCCAGGCGACTCCTTGCCGGCCCTCCGCCGCATGGGGAAGACGGAGTTGGCCGACGAGTACATAGTGAGCATCGTCCCCATGATGTTCTCGTGCCTGGCGTCCCTGGACTTGTTGATCGACTGGAGCATCCCGTCGATCTCGTCCGTCTGGAACAACATGCACGGCTCGCTGAAGAGCGCGTCCTGCAAGCCCTCGCCCGATGCGAACCGTCCGCCGACGTGATCGGTCAGCCCGACCGCGTGGAGGATCTCGGTGTTGAGCTTCCGCGGGTGTTCCTTTCCGGCGGACGAGTGCGCGAGACCCAGGAGGTAGAGGTTGGTGCGGTTGTCGCCCGGGTCGCGAACCTTGCGCCCTGCGAGCACGGCTTGGAGCGCGAGCGCGCCGGCGAACGCCATCACAGGGTTCGGATATGGAGCCGTCTCCAGGCAGTGGTCCATGACCTCGGAGACGAAGCCGGGCACGCGGAAGAACTCGTCCGGCATGGGACCCGGATCTGACACTGGGGGCATCGTGTCGTCTGGAGGCGCCGCGTGTTCTATGTCCTGTGCCCAGTGGTTCTCGGCCACGGCAACGGCGACCTCGTCGGGCTCGTAGCGGGAGATGCTCGCGGCAATCCGCTCGACCTCGCACCTGGGAAGCGGGGGCTGGCATCGGCCTCCGTTGACCTGGACCAATGCCGGCAGGATCTCCGCCTCACTCATGCCCACCCGGCGCATCGCGCCACCGAGTCGCGCAAGGGTGGCGTTTCGCTGGCCGGCCGGAATGGTGTTGCCACCCGGCGCGGGATCGTCGCACTGTGGCGCCCTGTGCGCGTCAGTGGGCGCCCCGTTCGCGCCAAGGGCGTCCAGCACGGCCGTGAGCCAGCCGGGCGGCTCGGGCAGCCCCTCAGGTCCGTCGAGCACCGAGGCCTCGCCCCAGCGATACTGCTTCCCGTCCACCACCGAGGGCGGCAGCAGTATGTAGCCGCCGTTCGCGCGTGTATCGACCTTCGGAGCGATCCTCCCCGCCGTGTTGCCCCACTCCTTGCCGGACGGCTGACGGAAGATGTAGTGCCGTCCGCCACGCGGCGTCAGCGACACGGCGCCGCTCGAGAGATCCAGTACTTTTGCTGGTTCCTCGGGCCACGGGTTATCCACGCCGTCCACATCGATGACGAGCAACCCGGCCGTTGGCATGGCGACATTCGCGTCGGGGTGCCGCGTCCACCACGCGTCGATCCGCGCTCTCTCGGTTGTGGCGTCCTGGAACCCGTGAGGAGTGAGCGGTGCCTTCCCTCCGGGCGCGCAGGGGAAGACCGGGTAGCCCAACTCGGCGTAGCGCAGGGCATCATCGTGCAGTGTGCTCAAAACGGCACTCCTTCATCGCCAGCGTGGGCGCAGCATTCCTCGCCAAGCAGATCGTCCCAGTCATCGCCTGGTTCCCGCCACGGGGGCTTCATCCCGAGCTCGTAGCCGATGATGCTGTCGTACTTCTCCCCCACGACGCTCCGCACCGTGATGGAACAGGTCCGGCAGAGCGCGCCGGCGTTGGCCAGCTCCACCGCTTCTTCCGCCGACACGGGAACCAGGGCGTTCGAGCGCTTCCGCCACCACGACTCCGCCTTATGACGAGGCCAGCCCACGTGCTCGAAGCAGATCCACTCCGACTGGTACTTGCGGAAGCCGATGCGGTACTCGACCCGCAGGGTCCGGGGCGCGTCCTCCGGAGCGTCGCGCTTGTGGTGGACGCTGTAGAAGACGGCCTCGACCTCGTGCTCCGTGGTCGTGACCTCGCCGGATAGGATGCCCTCTGTCGAGGCGGTCGCGTCGTGCGTCTGGCGCTCCGGCGGCGGGAACTCGTAGCCGCAGTCGGGGCACACGGCATAGCCGGCAGCGATCAAGCTCCGGCACTCGGGGCACTGCTTCGCCGGCGCCTCGCCGTTCCCGTGGTGGTTCACGTTCTGGATGCGAATCGCGTCCACGGGCCCGTGTCGCAGGACGTTGCCTCCGAAGTCGAGGACCAGACAGTTCTCTTTCTCTTCGTGGAGCCGGAACCCGCGCCCGACCATCTGGTAGTAGAGCCCGGGCGAGAGGGTCGGCCGGACCATCGC
>JBDRTQ010000200.1:0-3080 GCA_043823885.1 Candidatus Eiseniibacteriota bacterium
GAGCTTGGGTGTCACCGCGTCTGCAAGGGGGCGCCTGCGCCGACGGCACCGGGCGCTGACGCGCCCGACGCATCCGCCGCGCCACCCTTGACGCTCACGGCTGGCACGCCGTCCGTCGGGCGGCGCCGGCAAAGCGAGGTACTGCACATGAGAGTGAAAGGCAACACGGCTCTCATCACGGGCGGTGCCACGGGAATTGGGTACGCCTTGGCTCGTGCGCTGGTGGATCTGGACAATGAGGTGATCATCTGCGGCCGTCGGCGCGAGGTGCTGAGAGAGGCCAAGTCTGGGATTCCCACTCTCCATGTGAAGGTATGCGACGTCTCGCGCCGGGGTTCGCGAGCAGCGTTGGTCCGCTGGGTGACGGAGCGCTTCAAGCCGCTGAACATCCTTGTCAACAACGCCGGGGTGCAGCACAGCGTGGGCTTCACGAAAGGTGCGCGAGACCTGGAGGAGACCTCAGCAGAGATCGCCACGAATCTCGTGGGTCCGCTCGAGCTTTCGGCGATGCTGATCCCGCATCTCCGTCGACGGAAAGAATCAGCGATCGTCAATATCACCTCGGGTCTTGCCTTCACCCCACTGGCCGCCGTGCCGGTGTACTGCGCGACCAAGGCGGGTCTGCACTCCCTCAGCATGAGCATGAGGCGCCAGCTGCGGGATACTCCTATCAGGCTCTTCGAGGTGGCGCCGCCGATGGTCAGCACTGATCTGGGAGGCAGGCGCCGTCACCGGGACGAAGTGGCATGGTGCATGTCAGCCGAAGATGCCGCGAGCGGCATAGTCGAGGCTCTTGAGAATGACCGCCTCGAAGTCGCGCTCGGTGGCGCCGCGCACTTGAGGACGAAGCGTGATGTGGCCTTTGACGACATGAACGCGTAGTGGCGCCGTGCTCTCCGCAGCGATGCGGAAGGAATACGATGGATCAGGAAAGCGCTGGCCTGTTCGAAGAGTTCGACGAATCCGATCGTCCACCGGATACGTCCGGCCTGTCTAACCGACTCACGATTCGTCTGGCCCGGATGCAGGATGTCGATGAGCTTGGCCGGATCTCGGCTGACCGAGAGGGCGGCGATGAGCTCACGCAGAGCACAGCGTTCAAGCGCGCGATCGAAGACGACGGGAGCGCTCGCGGTCCGTTCATCCTGGTGGCCGAGACGGAGAGCGTTATCATTGGATTCGCGAAAGCGCGGTACCTCAGCGGAGAAGACGGGGCTGACTTGGCGCGGTTCGCAAGGAAAGCACCCTGACTATCATATGCAACCGAAGGACTGAGTCATGGACACATGGAAGTTCTACGACATCACTCACAGCGAGCACGTGGTGTGCAACCCCACGAGTGAGGAGAAGCTCGCGCGGCTCGTGGAGCTGCTGCGTCTTACGCCGGACGCCCGCGTGCTTGACATCGCCTGCGGGAAGGGCGAGTTCCTGATCCGCCTGACCGAGGCCTACGGTGTGCGCTGTCTGGGCATCGACATCTCTCCCCACTTCATCGCCGCCGCAGAGGGAAGGCTCAAGGCGCGAGTACCGGGTGCGCACGTCACCTTGCTTGAAATGAACGGCGCTGACTTCAGACCGGATGAACCGCACAGCTTCAGTCTGGCATCGTGCATCGGTGCCAGCTGGATCTTCGGTGGACACGGCGGTACTCTGGATGCGCTGGTCAGCATGGTCGAGCCCGGTGGTTGGGTGATAGCGGGGGAGCCCTATTGGTTGCAGGAGCCGTGTGAGGACTACCTGGAGGCCTCCGGGGATGACCCGGAGGGGTTCGGCACTCACGCCTCGAATGTCGAGGCGGGGGAGCGCAGCGGGCTCGACCTCGTTCACACCCTCGTGAGCAACGCGGATGACTGGGACAGATACGAAGGCCTTCAGTGGTATGCGACGTCCGAGTACGCTCGCACACACCCAGATGATCCGGATCTGCACGAGCTCGTCGAGCGCGTAGAGAAGGCCAAAGCAGTGTACCTGCGCTGGGGCAGAGAGACCCTGGGCTGGGCGATCTACGTCTTCAGACGTCGGCCCGCCGACGGTGCCGGCAGCTCGCAGCAAGAACGCGGATAGGAGAGGGGAGACCGGTATGGCAGCACGAGCACTGATCGTAATCGTCAACGCCTGCATATGGGGCTTCGCCATGATCATGTCGTCGTACAGACTGAGTGGCACCGGCGCGTACCAGCAGATTCAGCTGATTCTCGGCGGGTGCGCGGCCGCTTCGCTGTTCGTCGTGGGCCTCGGCGTCATTCTGAAGCCGAAGAAGGCCGAGTAGCGCGGTCCTTACGGCGCGCAGGACTGCCGCACAGGGAGGGGAGGCCGCGTCACAAATGCCCTGATGCCGCTCTTGTGCATGGTAGTGGCCGCACCGTTGCAGGCCGACCGTGACCAACTGCAACCTGGTGGCCAGTATCGCAACCAGGGAAGCGTCCGGTGTCTACATCTTCACTCAACATTGCGAAGTTGAGGTCTCCTCCACTATCATTGCATAATCCGGGCAGGGGAGCGCGGCGCACTGCGAGGACGCGCATGAGGATCGTCACATGGGCGCTTGCCGACACGCTCTGGCAGCTGTTCAGCGAGTACGCGTACGCTTCCATTCCGGGTTCAGGCAGTCGATTCGATGTCGGCGTCTGCCGGGCGGACATCGGCGACCCCCGGGCAGTCGACATAGTCGTCGTCGGTATGGCGGACTATTTCGACCGGGCGCCGCACACGGGGCACGTCACCTGCTTCACAGATGGTCTCTGCCTGGGCGATGACCCGCTGCTGGAGTGTACCTCCGAGTCGACGGTATTCATTCCGGAGGGACATCGTCGGGCACTGTGGAAGCGCGTTTCTTCCAACCAGCGTATGCAGCTGAGGAGTCTGGCTGTCATGCCGACAGAGCAGACAATCGAGGAGATGGGAAGTGACTAAGAGAACGTTCGAGTGTTTCGAGTGCGGTAACGTTTGGCGCGTATTGCACGGTCAGCCGCGTCCGACAGTATGCCCGGAGTGCAGCGGCGAGGATATTCGCGTTGCTCCGGAGGATCGCAGCCAGGGGCGCGACCGCAGTCACCTCCGGGAGCAGCGCAGGGAGAGCC
>JBDRTQ010000201.1:0-2678 GCA_043823885.1 Candidatus Eiseniibacteriota bacterium
GCCGTCTGGGCACACGAGGGCGACCTGCTGCGCGAGGGCATGCTCGAGAGCCGCGGGTTCAAGGTACGGCCCGAGGCCACGATGCACGACCGCTGGATGTCGCTCGATGGAGAGGTTCCCGCGCCCGTCGTGCCGGCGGGGTTCGTTGTCCGGCCGATGGGCGACGGGGCCGAGCTCCTGGAGCGGTGCTACACGTCCGGGCTTGCGTTTCATCCGGACGACCCGGACTACGCGCACGACAACAGGGCGGACGTCACCTGGTATCGCAACATCCAGAAGGCGCCGCTCTACCGCCGCGATCTTGACATCGTCGCCGTCGCGCCCGACGGAGCGGTTGCATCGTTCTGCACTATCTGGTTCGATGACATTACACTGACCGCCGCATGCGAGCCCGTGGCCACGTCGCCCGCCCACCAGAAGAAGGGTCTGGCGAAGGCGTGCATCCATGAGGGTCTCAGGCGCGCGAGAGAGATGGGCGCGACGAAAGGGTACGTGGGTTCCGGCGAGGAGGGCGCTCACCGGTGCTACGCGTCTGCCGGACTGAAGGACTACAGAGTCTCGAGGCAATGGGTCAAGGAGGTCTAGGATGCGCCAGGGGTTTGCAATCAGGCCGTTCAGCGGTTCCGACGAGGACTACCAGGCCATCGTGGATGTCTGGAACGCCGCCTTCCCGGACGAGATCACGAACGCGGAGACGCGCCGCCATCACGACGAGCATCTCCAGAAGCAGTTCCTGTTCGAGCGGCTCATCGGCGAGATGGACGGGACGCCCATCCTGAACGCGTACTACGGCGAGGACGAGTGGAGCCACTTCCCGGGCAAGTACCGGCTGGGCATCCAGGTCGTTCCCGAGTACCGGCGCCTGGGGTTCGGAAAGACCACGTACAACTACATCTGGGACCAGATCAAGGGCCGCGATCCAAAGCCCAAGGCTCTGGCAACCTACGCGCGCGAGGACGATCCCGACAGCATGCGTTTCGTCGAGAAGCGCGGGTTCAAGGTGGCGCAGCGCAACCAGTTCTCTAAGCTCGACGTACGGTCGTTCGACCCCAAGCCCTTCGAGGACACGCTCAAGCGCGTCGACGAGTCCGAGGTGGACGTCCGCTCGTTCGGAGATCTGATGGCCGAGGATCCCGACGCGTTGAGGAAGGCCTACGAGGTCGGCTGGGAGTTCCTGCAGGAGGTGCCGTTCCCGGACCCCATCCAGAAGATGCCCTTCGAGCAGTACATGGCCGAGGTTGAGGGGCCGTGGGGAATGCCGAAGTCGTGGTTCATGGCGGTCGACCAGGGCAGGTACGTCGGAATGTCGCAGCTCTGGCGCATTCCGGCGCAGCCCAGGCGACTACAGACCGGGCTCACGGGCGTCTCGCGGACACACAGGCGCAGAGGCATCGCGACCGCGCTCAAGGTGCGCGCGATATCGGCCGCCAGGGAGTCGGGCTACGTGTCGATACGGACCGACAATGAGGAGAACAGCCCGATGTACCTCCTCAATGTCAAGCTGGGCTTCAAGCCGATACCGTCGTGGCTCGCCTACAAGAACGAGCTGTCGAAGTGAGCCTCGGCAGAGGAGTACCGATGAACACAACGAGCGCCCCAGAGGGGCTTACGATACGTCCGTTCGACGACAGCGACCGTGACTACGACGCCTCCGTCGCGATATGGAACGCGATACGGCCAGACGAGCCCACTTCGGTCGAGGGCATGCGATACTCGAACAGGACTCGCAGCGAGAGGCACTTCTGCCAGCGCATCATGGCCGAGCTCGATGGGAAGATCGTTGCGACCGCGATATACCGCGAACCGGAGTGGTGTGATGCGCCCGGCATGTACGACGTGCAGATCCGCGTGCTGCCCGAGTACCAGAAGAGGGGCATCGGCTCGGCGGTCTACGACCACATCATCGAGCGACTTGCCGAGCTTGAGCACGCGCCGGCGAGTCTGGTGTCCGACGCTCGCGAGGATCAGGCGCACTCCGCCAGGTTCCTGACGGACAGGGGATTCGAGCAGAAGCAGAGGCAGCAGGTATCGCGGCTGGACGTCGCGTCCTTCGACGCGGCACCGTTCGCGGACAGCATAGCGCGGTTCGAGGAGTCCGGCATCACTGTGAAGACGTTCGAGGAATACGAGGCGGAGGATCCGGACGCGTGGCGGAAGGCCTACGAGAAGTACGTCGAGCTGTTCAAGGACGTGCCGATCTTCGTGGACCGTTTCGAGCTTACCTACGAGATGTTCGAGCGAGAGCTGAACGCACCCAACAGGCTTCCGGGCGCGATACTCCTTGCGTTCGACGGCGACGAGATCGTGGCGACGACGAGCCTCTGGAAACGGCTTGCCGACCCCGGCAGTCTCGGCACGGGCCTCACGGCCGTCGACCGCGGCCACAGGCGACGCGGCATCGCCGCGGCGCTCAAGGTTCGGGCCATCGAGTTCGCGCGTGGCATCGGCACGAGAGTGATACAGACGGACAACGAGGAGAACAACCCGATGTGCGACCTGAACGTCCGACTCGGGTTCAAGCCGGTCCCGGCGTGGCTCATCTTCATGAAGACGCTTGGGGAGAGGGTCGAGGGCTGAGTCTCCGAAGCCGGATCACAAGGACACGATGATGACATCCATACGACCGTTCGACTGGAGCGACGAGGACTACCAATCGCTCATCGACATCAACAACGCGA
>JBDRTQ010000202.1:0-2835 GCA_043823885.1 Candidatus Eiseniibacteriota bacterium
CTCCGTCTGCCAGAACGTGTCGTGGAACGCGAGCCCGTAGGTCTTCTCGCTCCACACGACGGCCTCAGCGTTCAGCGGCTCCCCAACCGACGCAAGGTGCCTGAGCGACGAGAGGTCGTATCGCGCCGCGAGTTCGTCGCCGTCCCGCATGAGCGAGCGGATGGCCGTGGGCGCCGAGTACCAGACCGTTATGCGGTTGTCCTGTATGAATTGGTACCAGCGGGCCGAAGTGAATCCCGAGTCCAGGACGCACTGCGTGACGCCGAGCGACCACGGCCCGATGATGCCGTAGCTCGTGCCGGTTACCCAGCCCGGGTCAGCGGTGCACCAGTAGACGTCATCTTCCCTGAGGTCAAGAACCCACGAGGCCGTCAGGGCCTGACCCCAGATGGAGTCGTGCGCGTGCTGCGCGCCCTTGGGCTGGCCGGTCGTGCCGGAAGTGTAGTGCAGCACTGACGGAGTCTCCGGGCCGGACCGGTACGAATCGAACTCCTCGACGCGCGGCGCGCTCTCGACGTTGAAGAAGACCTCACCGTCCTTGAGCTTGCTCTCGTCGCCCTCGACCACGATGACGTGCGTGAGGTCCGGAAGGCGGTCGAGTATCTTACGCACCTTCGTGACGTGCTTGCGCGTCGTCAGAATGGCCTTCGTGCCCGCGCTTGCCAGCCTGACCTCGAGCGACTCGTCGCCGAAAGCGCTGAAGAGCGGCTGAACGACTCCGCCCATCTTGAGAACGCCGAGGAAGGCGAAGTAGAGGCTCGGTATCTTGTCCATGAAGAGGCAGACGCGGTCGCCGGGAGCTACGCCCTGGTCGACCAGCATCCGCGCGAATCCGTTCGAGAGGACCTTGAGGTCCCCGAACGTGTAGGTGGCCGCCCTGTCCCCGAACCCCTCCCAGATGAGCGCGACTTTGTCTGCGTGCCCGCGCGCGCACACGCGGTCGGAGCATATCGCCCCGATGTTGAGAAGCTCGCCAGTCTTCCAGCCAAGAACGTCCTTCGCGACGTCCCAGGTGAAGTTCTCGCGCCTCTCATCGTAGGTGCCCATGTTGCCCAAGACTGCCTC
The DNA here is from genome assembly GCA_043823885.1 of Candidatus Eiseniibacteriota bacterium. GTDB lineage: Bacteria > Joyebacterota > Joyebacteria > Joyebacterales > Joyebacteraceae > JALGZG01. The sequence continues at coordinate 1,066 of JBDRTQ010000202.1, forward strand.
CCTCAAATCCACTCGGTGTCTCCCTGTGTCACGCGGCAGCGCGGCTCGGTGCTCCGTCCACACGCTCACGTCACGACTCTCCGTCCTCGAGGATCGCGACGGCCATGGCGGTTCGTTTCGTGTGCGTCATCGAGAGCCTGCAGGCTGACGCGCCCAGGCGTTCCGCGAGCGCCAGCGCGCCCCCGGACAGCCGCACGTCCAGTCCGCCTGACTGGTGCCTCACGACCTCGACCTCGTGCCAGGCCTGTTCCTCACCGTTGCCGGCGCCCAGGGCCTTGAACACGGCCCTCTTGGCGGCCAACCGCGCGCCGAGATTCTCCCAGGAGCGTACCTGAGTACGTGCGTAGTCGATCTCGCCGGGCAGGTAGAGCTCGCCCATCAGGCTCTCCGTAAGCCCGGCGCGGAACTCCTCAAGATCGACGACATCGATGCCAAGGCATGCGATCAACGCGCATCTCCGCTGCACGGCCAATCCGGTCAGAACCGCTAGATTGTACTGCGAGCGGGGCGGCAGGTCAACGACGAGAGGTGCTTAAACACTGTGTTAGCAAAGCACAAATGTCCTCTCTAACTGCAAAGCAGAAATGTCCTCTGTGTCCTGGCTGCTAGAATAGCCCCCTCCACAGAGGGGGTGCAGATGAGAGGGAATATCATCTTGAGTCAGAGAGAGGTCCACAGGGCCGCCGTTCTGGACCAGGTAGCTCAAGGGGCTCTGTCCCTGCGGGAGGCGGCCGAGCTGATGTGCATCAGCTATCGCCAGGCAAGGCGCGTCAACAGCCGCTATCGTGAGCAGGGCCTCGCCAGCCTGGCCCACGGCGGGCGCGGACGGCCCGCGGCAAATGCCATCGATCCCGAACTCCGCGCGCGCGTCATCGAGCTGCACGAACAGAGCTACAGCAACTTCAACGATACCCACTTCGCCGAGATGCTCGACGAAAAGGAGGATATCACCATCAGCAGGGAGATGGTTCGAACGATCCTTCGCCACGCGGGCAAGCCGCCCAAGCGCAGACGGCGTCCCCCCAGACACCGTTCCAGGCGTCCACGCAAACTGAGGCGCGGCATCATGATGCAGTGGGACGGGAGTCCGCATCACTGGTTCGGGGAAGACCGACCGCCGTGCTGTCTCATGGGCGCCATCGACGATGCCGACAGCAGCCTTCTCGGCGCGCTCTTCGTCCCGGCCGAGTCCTCCGTCGGCTATCTCCGCCTGCTCGACATGGTGCTCAAGCGCCACGGAAAGCCCCTATCCGCCTACCATGACCGCCATACCATCCTCATCCGTGGAGATGACCACTGGAGCCTCGAGGAGCAGATCCTCGGTGAGCAGTTCCCCACACATGTCGGAAGGGTCCTCAGGGAACTCGGCATCGAGCCCATCCCCGCGAACTCGCCGCAGGCGAAGGGCAGGATCGAGCGCTCCTTCGGTATCATGCAGGACCGGCTCATCGCCGAGCTCGAGTTCCACGGTATCACCGACATCGGCAACGCCAACACGTGGCTCGAGGAGGTCTTCATCGACCGCTACAACAGCCGCTTCGCGAAGAAGCCCGAGTTCCCGGGCTCGGCCTTCCGGAAGATCTCCACGAAGGATCGTTACCTCAAGATCGCCTTTGCATACCTCGCGACCGTCGCCAACGACAACTGCGTGCGTCTCGGCGGACTCGCCATCGATATCCCCCCGGGCAAGAGGCGCAGGGGATACGCCAAAGCAAAGGTCGTCGTCAAGCAGCATCTCGATGGTGCCTGGACCGTATGGCTCCAGGACCA
>JBDRTQ010000203.1:0-5310 GCA_043823885.1 Candidatus Eiseniibacteriota bacterium
GTTGAGCCCGGATTGACGGTGGCCGAACTGAGGGAACTCCTGACGGCGAAGGATCTCCGCATCGAGGAGGCCGGCGACGACGCCGGCGCGCGCGCCGACCTCGAGGCGTTCCTGTCGGACGGAAGGCAGTTCTTCTATCCTCCCGACCCCACCGAGGACACTGCTCATCTTGGCGCCACCGTCGCGACCAACGCGTCGGGCGCCAGAAGCTATCGCTACGGTGCGACGCGCCGCCATGTGCACGGGCTGAGGGTGGCTCTGACGACCGGCGACGTCGTCGCGGTCGAGCGCGGAGGGTGTTTCGCGGATGGCCTGTTGTTCGAGCTGACCCGAACGGACGGCAGCACGACGGAGGTGCGCGTTCCGGAATACGACATGCCCGGAACGAAGAACGCCGCCGGTTACCACGCAGCGCCCGGCATGGACCTGATCGACCTCTTCATAGGATCGGAGGGGACGCTCGGGGTCATCACCGAAGTCGAGCTGGTTCTGACTCCCGCGCCCGAGGGCGTGCTGAGTGCGCTGGCCTTCTTCGGTTCTGACGAGGACGCCATCGCGTTCGTGAGGCACGCGCGGGGCGACGGGCCAGACGGAGGCGTCGATGCCCCCGTGACCCCGCTGGCGCTTGAGTTCTTCGATGCGAGGAGCTTCGAGTTCCTCCGCCGCCGCAAAGCGGAGGAGGGCCCGTCCTCGAGCATACCCGAGCTACCCGCCGCCGCCGTCGCGGGGGTGCTCTTCGAGACTGAGTTCACGGAAGACGCGTTGCTCGACGTATACGAGGCGTGGGAGTCGGTGCTTTCCGCACACGGTTCGTCGATGGACGACACCTGGGGCGGGATGGAGGAAGCGGAGCTTGCCAGGCTCAGGACACTCCGGCACAGCATAGCGGAGCAGGTGAACGGCGTCATCGCGCGGGCGAACGCGCGGCATCCGGAGATCCACAAGATCGGCACCGACGCCGCCGTGCCCCCGGAAGCCCTGGAGGAGATGTTCGGGTTCTACAGGCGCGAGCTCGACGGGACCGGCCTCGAGCACGTCATCTTCGGCCACATCGGCGACAGCCACCTCCACCTCAACATCATGCCGTCGTCGCGCGAGGAGTTGCTGGCGGGGAAGGAGCTGGCCATGCGCTTCGCCCGCAGGGCCGTCGAGCTGGGAGGAGCCGTGTCCGCGGAACACGGGATCGGCAGGATGAAACACGACCTTCTGCGGTTGCAGTACGGCGACGAGGGAATGAGGCAGATGGCGCGGGTCAAGAGGGTGTTCGACCCCTCCTGCGTCCTGAACAGGGGAGTCGTCTTCCCCGGCGAGCTCCTGCGGTAGCTCGCGTCCACCGCGCACGTCACGGCTCAGCACCTCATGCGAGGGCACATGCTCGAAATCCGCGAACACAGAGACCTCAACGACCCCGCACTGGCCGCCGACTGGGACGAACTCGACGCGACTTCCGGAGTCGGCAGTCTCTTCACGACGCGTCTCTGGATCGAGTCGTGGACCGACCACTTCGGAGACCTGTTGTCGGCGGCGTTCCTGGTCGGGCACGAGGCCGGCCGGCCGGTGGGCCTGGCTCCCCTCTTCGCGACGTCATCGCGCGAGCTCATCCTTCCCGTGAACTTCCTCTCTCCTCGTGGCGAGTTCATGGTCGGAAAGGACGACGCCCGCGGGTTCGTCCGCGCCCTTCTCTCGCACACGCGAGGGGCTCGCTCGCCGCTCCGTCTCCACGGCGTTCCGGTCGGTTCGCCCACTCTCGCCGCTATCGAATCGGAGGCGCGCGACGCCGGATATCTGATCCACGTGAGACCGGCGCGGGTGTCTCCCTTCATCATTATCGAGGGGTCGTGGGACGACTATTTCGGCGGCAAGTCCCGGAAAGTCACTCACGAGTGGGAGCGGAAGATCCGCAAGCTCGAGAGCGCCGGAGACGTGCGCGTGCTGCGCTTCGAACGGGGAATGGACGTTCGGAAACTGACCGATGACTTCATCGCCGTGGAAGAGCGAAGCTGGAAGAAGCGCGCCGGCACCTCTATCAGCGCGCGCGGCGTCACGGCCTTCTACCACGGTCTGTCCGCGGCACTCGCCACGGAGGGCTCGTTCGACCCGTTCTGGCTGGAGTTCGACGGGCGGGTGGTCGCGTTCCTGTACGGGGCCGTCCACGACGGGACGTACTACGCAATGAAGACGTCGTATGATGAGGAATCCTCCCGGTGGTCCCCCGGGGTGAGGCTGTTCCATGAGGCCGTCCGCCACGCGTTTGGCGCGGGGCTTGCACGCTTCGACTTTCTTGGCGGAAGAGCGCCGTGGAAGGACCAGTGGGCGAACGGATGGCTGGAGCACGTGAACGTTAGGTTGTATCCTGACACCATGAGCGGCAGGGTAGCTCACCTGATCGACTCACGAGTGAAGCCTCTTGCGCGCCGTGCCGTCGAGACGCCCCGGTAGGCGTGCGCGGCTGTTCAGCGGGGAGTGACTGTGACCGAAGAGAACCCGTCCGGAGTCATTCAGGGCGAGCAGAAGCAATACCTGTCCAAGGTGACCAAGGAAGCCGGGTTTGCCTTCACGGGCAAGGTCTTCGGTCTTCTGTTCGGCTTCTTCGCCCAGGCCGTCTTCGCCCGGCTCCTGGGCGCTGACGTTCTCGGCGTATTCGTCCTGGGTTGGACCGTGGTCTTCGGGATCACGATCCTGACCACTCTGGGTTTCGAGTTCAGTTTCGTTCGATTCATATCGAAGTACGAATCGACCGGGCACCACGGCGAGGCAAGGGCGGTCTTCCTGTTAGGTGTGCGCGTAAGCGTCGTGGCGGCGGTCGTCGGTACGATCGTCATGATCCTCCTGCGCACTCCGCTTGCACTCAAGGTCTTCCACGAGTACCGGCTGGAATCCGTTCTCGTCTGGCTCGCGCTCGCGGTCGTCCCATTCAGCCTCATGCGTGTCTACTCTGGGGCGCTTCGCGCACTCAAGGACATCCGGAGCTTCATCATCGGCTTCGACGTATCACACCGGGTCTTCAGATTCGTGCTGTTCATCGCGCTCTATTACATGGGTTTCAGGCTCCGCGGGATCGTGGTCGCCACCATCGGCGCTACCTTTCTGTCGGCCGGCCTGCTGGCCTTCTTCCTGTGGCGCAGGGATCCGTCTCTTCTCGACAGAACGATTGTTCCGGCGCCCATTCCCAGGAAGGACATCGTACTCTACTCCAGCGCCATGCTGACCGATTGTTTCTTGGCGTTCGCCATGCAGCACAGCGGGCGCATCGTGATCGGGATATTCCTGGCGTCGGCCGATGTCGGCGTCTACAACATCGCCGCCCTGATGAGCATGCTAGTGCTGCTCGTTCGGGTGTCTTTCATCACTATCTTCGCTCCGGTGATCTCCGATCTCTACCATCGCGATCGACTCGATCTCTTGCTGCCGCTGTACCGTTCCGTGACCCGCTGGACCATCATCCTGTCGCTGCCGATCTACCTCTGGATCGTGGTTGCTGGAGAGGCGATGCTCGGCGTCTTCGGGCAGGAGTTCGTGCGTGGCTACGGTGCGCTGTTGCTGCTGTCTACCGGGTTGATGGTCGAAGTCTGCACGGGTCCTATGGGCGCATCCCTGTCCATGACCGGTCACCAGAAGTGGAACGTCTACAATGCCGCCGCGCTCGCGGTGATCTCGGTGGTGCTGAACGTCATCCTCGTGCCGAGGATGGGTGTCACTGGCGCCGGCCTGGCGGTTGGGTTAGGGTACGCCCTCGTCAGTATCGTCCGCCTCATTCAGGTGAGGTTTCTCCTGAAGATCAGTCCCTACGACAGGTCAAGCATGAAGGTTGGTGCGACCGTAGTGATTGCACTCGTGTTGGCGGTCGTCGCGCGCCGGTATCTTGTGATACCCGAGAAGATCGAGTGGTCCTTCGCCACGGCGGTGGCGAGCGTGGCGGTCGTGGCTCTCTTGACCTTCGCGATGGGCATTAAGGAAGAGGACAAGTTGGTCCTGGCGACCGTGCTGCGCAAGTTGCGCCGTTCGAGAGGGGGAGCGTAGGATGGCCACTTGGAATGTCGATATGCCTGAGTAGTCTTCGTTGAACTCGAGGATCTTCTTCCGAAGCTGGGCAAGGGTTCCGTTGGTGGATGCGTCGTGTTCATCCTGAAGTAGCTTCTGAAGCGAGAGCTCGACGGCAGATCGATCACGCGCAAAGGGCCGTACAGAAGGGCGGCCCTGTCTCTTCGTGCGCCGGGCGTACAGCAACCGCGTCATCGCGAGGTGTCGTGGGAGGGCAGCTGCAAGCAAGCCACATGCACTTGGCCGTCCCGAACCCCGCTCTGCGGCGCATGGGTCTCGTGAGACTTCTCGACGAGCACCTGAGACTCACGAGATGTTCGTGAACCGCCAGATGCGGAACCGCACGTCCGGTGGTGTGGGAGGACGGGGCCGCGAAACCCCGTGCCCGGTTGAGCTTCCTGTCAACAGGCGCGCTTCGAGTCGGCGCCCTCTTCGTCGAAGTAGTCGAGCCGGTGAAGCGGCATCACGACGCTCGATGCCACGTTAGTGAGATGCAGCGCGATCCTCTTCAGATAGCGAGCCGTAAGCGCGAGCAGCACGGCCTCGCGGGCGGTGAGTTCGCTCCCCAGCAGGTCATCGATCAGGACGTTGCAGCGGGCAGCGAGCTTCCGGCCGCTTTCCACGGCGCTCTCTGCCATCACCTTGTCGGACTTGACCGTCGCGGTCGCGGTTGGCCCGAACAAAGCCTCCACGTCCGCCAGGAGCTGCGTGACGCACTCGCCGTACTGTCCCCTGCCGAGCGGGCTCTTCATCGTCTCCGCCACCTCGAGCAGATTCTTGCAGTAGTCCCCCAGCCTCTCGGCGTCTTTGGTGATGCTCATGAGAACCAGTGATATCGGGACGTCCGAGCCCGGTGACGCGACCAGGTGTTCAACCAGCTGCCTCCGGATCTGCCGCTGGATGTGGTTGATCCGCCGGTCCGTATCGTAGATGCGGTCGCGGGTCGCTTCCGTCAACTGCTCCCGCCCCGCGAGCACGCCCGCGATCGGCCTGTACATGTCGACCGCGTTGCGCATCATCTCGTCCATCTCGGCCCACATCTGCCCGAGCAGCGGTCGCTGTCTCAGGGCGTCTATCAGCTCCTTGAACATGAGGTGCCTCCTAAAGGATGCGGTCCAGCAGGATCAGAAGACCGGGCAGAGCATAGAACAGTCCAATGACAAAGAACGCGGCGTTTCTTTTCGACCTGACCGCTGCGTCGGCCAGCTTCCGCGCGAGAATGAGCGGGATCCGCCTGATCGGTTTGTACGGGTAGATGATGAGAATGCC
>JBDRTQ010000204.1:0-4816 GCA_043823885.1 Candidatus Eiseniibacteriota bacterium
CTCCGTCGTGGGAAGGTCGAACGCGCACATCAGGCCGCGGCCCCGGACGTTGGTCAGCTTGTCGCCGGAGGCGGCAGCGATGACCTTGAGACCCGACACCAGACGCTTCCCGGCCGACCCGGCGTTCTCCACCAGCTTCTCATCTTCGATGATCTCGAGGTAGCGCTGGCACCTCACCATGTCGGTCAGGTTGCCGCCCCACGTCGAATTGATCCTCGAACTGACCTCGAACACGTTGTCCTTGGCCTCGCGGACGCGCTCGGAGACCATGATGCCGCAGACCTGCGTCTTCTTACCGAAGCACACGATGTCCGGCACCATGCCCATCTGCTGGAAGACCCACATCGTCCCCGAGAGCCCCATGCCCGTCTGGATCTCGTCGAAGATCAGCATGACGTCACCATCGTCCGCTATCTTCCTCAGGGCCTGCAGGAACTCGGCGCGGAAGTGGTTGTCACCGCCCTCGCCCTGGATCGGCTCGATGATGATAGCGGCGATGTCGTCCGGATTGTCGGCGAGCGCGCGCTCGATCTGTGCGATCGACTCGAGTTCGGCCGCCTTCGCGTCCTCGAGGTTCTTGCCCCCGAGTGGGAAGCGGACCGTCGGGTTCAGGACACGCGGCCAGTCGAACTTTGGGAAATACTGCGTCTTGCGCGGGTCGAACGTGTTGGTCAGTGACAGGGTGTAGCCGGTCCGCCCGTGGAAGGCCTGCTTGAAGTGGATGATCTTCATCCCCTTGAGCGCGGCCTCAGGCGTGTCGGGCGAATTGATGCCCTTCGCCATGTTCTTCCGGACCTTCCAGTCGAACGCAGTCTTGAGCGCGTTCTCGACCGCCAGCGCTCCTCCGCTGATGAAGAACAGGTTCGGAAGCGTCTGAGGCGCCGCGAGGGTGCCGAACGTCTCCACGAACTCGGCCATCTCGACCGTATAGAGATCGGAGTTGGCGGGCTTGTTGACCGCCACCCTGCCGAGCTTCTCGACGAAACCCGGTTCGGTCATCCTCGGATGATTGAACCCGATGGGGGACGACGCGAAGCACGTGAAGAAGTCGAGCAGGTACCTGCCGCTCCGTGAGTCGTACAGGCGCGTGCCCTTGCTCTTCTCGAGGTCGAGAACGATATCGAACCCGTCGGCGAGCATGTGTGCCGCGATGGTCTCATGCACTTTGTCCGGTGTTATGCTGACTCTGTTGACTGCCACTCTTGCCTCCGCGGAGTCAGAAAGTGCCCCGAGCTGTTGCGTCCAGCGCCCCCGTGGCGCGAACTCGAGGCACGCACGCCGCCGGGGGAATCTCGATGGGCATCGACACCACCCAGAAGCCCGGATTGTACCTTCCGCCGGGTGGGGATGTCCATACAGAAGGCGGGTGGTGGGGAGGGCAAGAAGAACTGTCAGGGGCCATATAGACACATTTACACTTAGTGTCAAATAGTGCTTGACGTATGTAGGGAATCCGATTAGACTCTTGTACATGGACGTTCGCTTCCGACAAAGCAAGCTGGATCGGTTGGAGACGGAGCCGGGGGATGGTGGGTTGCCACCCGAGGTGGTGAAAGCCTACAGGAAGCGAATCCAGCTGATCCGCGCGGCCGATGACGAGCGGGTGTTCCGTGGTCTCAGGGCGCTTCACTACGAGAAGCTGAAGGGGAAGAGAAAGCACCAACGGTCTATGAGATTGAACGATCAGTGGAGGCTGATTCTGGAATTCGAAGGCGAAGGCGAAGGCGCGGACAGGGTGGTCTGGGTTGTTGACATTGTGGATTATCACTAGCCAGGGAGGGGCAAGATGACCGAGAGGATCCCGATCGAGGTATTCCCGCCCGGCGAGTTCATTCGTGAGGAGCTGGAAGAGCGCGGCTGGACTCAGGAAGTCCTGGCGGAGGTGCTCGGTCTATCACACAGACTCGTGAATGAGGTCATAAAGGGGAAGCGCCGAATTACGCCAGAGACGGCGCGAGCACTTGGAGAGGCTTTTGCCACCGGACCGCTTGTCTGGATGAACCTCGAGAACACATACCGCCTCTCGCAAGTGAAGGACGTCGATGACACAGTTGCGCGCCGTTCTAGGCTCTATGGGGAGTACCCACTTAAGGACATGATCAAGCGCGGCTGGATCGAGCAGTCGTCGAGTGTCGATGTTCTCGAAGAGCGGGTCTTGAGGTTCTTCGAGATGGCGAGTCTGGACGAGGAGCCGACCGCGTTTCCGCATGCTGCCCGGAAGTCGACGACCTATGAAGCCGTCACTGTGCCCCAGTGCGCATGGCTGCGACGCGCAAGGATGCTCGCCAAGGCAGTATCAGCCGCGTCCTACAGCAAGCCCAGCTTCCAGGATGGCCTGACTCACCTTCGTGCCCTCCTCGTCGATGTTGAGGAAGTCCGCCACGTGCCGAAGGTGCTTGCTGAAGCGGGAGTCCGACTAGTCCTGGTCGAGCAGCTGCCGGGCACGAGGATCGATGGTGCAGCTTTCTGGCTGGATACCAAGTCTCCAGTGATTGCCCTGTCGCTCCGCTTCGACAGAGTGGATGGCTTTTGGCACACGCTGCTCCACGATGCGATGCACATACTCCACAGGGACGTCAAGCCCGACGACGACCCAATCCTCGATGTCGATATGATCGGCGAGCATGCTGTTCCCGATGTCGACAGACCGTCCGCCGAGAAGCGTGCCGACGCGGAGGCCGCGGACTTCCTGGTGCCGGAGGATAAACTGAAAGACTTCATCGCCCGTGTTCGCCCGCACTACTCAAAGAAGAAGATCAGAGCGCTCGCCGCGTCCCTCGGAGTCCACCCGGGAATCGTCGTCGGGCAGTTGCAGCATCGCGGTGAAATCCCGTTCTCTCACAGCCGTGACATGCTGCAGAAGGTGCGTGAGACCATCTGTGAGGCTGCCCTGACTGACGGGTGGGGCTACTACAAGCCTCAGCTTCGTGAATAGGCAGGAGCTGCTAAGAGGACGTCTTGACCGCGCGGGGGAACAGAATCTCCAGCAGCGCCGGGGCCACCGGTCTGGAAGAGATCCTCGTCGAGACCTCCTCGGCGCTCAGGATGCCCTCCTCCGTGATTATCCCCTCGACCAGCGCCAGCGGGACGCGCTCGAAGTAGCGGTTCTCGACCGTCACCCCCGGCGGGGGAGCGGCGAGGACCTCGTCGGGGTCCCAGACGCGGTCCGCGCGTCCTCTGGCGCCCTCGGCGATGAGCTTGTCGATCAGCGCCGCGACGTATACCGGAACGCCCGCCTCCCTCGCTGCCAGCGCCAGCGGGTACGTGCCCGCCTTGTTGATGAAGTCGTTCTCGGAGATGGCGTCGGCTCCCACCAGGACCAGCTGGCATCGCTCGACGAGCCCGGGAAGCGCCGCGTCGACCACCAGCGTGACGGGTATGCCCCACGCGGGGAGACTGGTCCCGAACTCGACTCCCTCGTTGGAGGGGCGGGATTCGGAGACGAGGACACGACACTCGGTGCCGCTTCGGACCGCGGCGGCCAGGACCGCCCGTACGCTCTCGCTCGTGCTCACCGTTGCGACCGTGCCGCCCGCGGGTACCAACCCCGCTCCTTTCAGGCCGAGTTCCTCGAGCAGCGTCTCGCCCGACTCCCAGGCCTGGTTGCACTCCGCGTATACGATACGCCTGGCCGTGTCCGGGGAGACTCCCGACAGAATCGACCTCTCCGCGACGCTGAGCACCTGGCTGACCAGGCTTATGATGGAAGCCATCTCGCGCTTCGCCCTGACGAGTTCCATGCACGCGCTGTGCAGTTCCTCCCAGAACGCACCGGGCTCGGAGGCGTCGGAGGCCTCCACCATCTCCGCCAGTTCTCTGGCCGCCAGTCTCGTGAGCACGGAAGCGCTCGATGTCGAGTCTCTCGTTATGTTCTCAAACACGGGGGCTCCCTTCGTTCTTGCGTCACGCGTATCGGGACATTGCCTCGATGGGGTCGAGCTTCGATGCCTTGATGGCAGGATAGAGGCCGAACAGGAATCCGACCGCCACCGCGAACGACATCCCGAGCGCGACGCCGATCATCGAGACCGGTATGACGAAGTCCTGGCCCATCGCGTTGGCCGCGACCGTGATGAGCGCGCAGAGCCCGGCCCCGAGAGCCACTCCGATCAGGCCTCCGACGACGCTGATGGTAACCGACTCCACGATGAACTGCTGGAATATCGCCCGGTCCTCGGCGCCGACGGCCTTCCTGATGCCGATCTCACGCAGGCGCTCGTTGACCGAGATGATGAGAACCGACAGCAGCCCGATCCCTCCCACCAGAAGTGAGACCGTGGCGATGCTGGAGAGGATCATGTTCCATGTACTCGTGATCTGCTCCACTCCTGCGATGGCCTCCGCTATCTGCTCGGCGACGTTCTGTATCTGGAAGTCCTCTACCTGACGATGCTCGCGGACGAGCGTCGTGTATATCTTGTCGTAGGCAGCACCGATGTCCGAGCCCTCGCGTATCCTGATGGCGAAGTAGTCGATGTTCTTCGAGCCGGTCAGATAGTGCATGCTGGTCGTGACCGGGATGTAGACGCGCTCCTGGTCTTCACTCTGGCCGTCGTTGCCGAACATCTGGCTGAATTCCTTCATGCGGAGCACGCCCACTACGCGGAACCTGTGCCTGCCGATGAGCATGTCCTCGCCGACGGCGTTGGCTTCGCCGAAGAGGTCCTCCTTGATGACCTGACCGAGGACGACCACGCGCGTGTGGTTCTCGACATCCATCCAGGTAAACTCCCGGCCCTCGCCGATCTCGAGCTTGAGTATCCGGAACCCGTCCGGCGTCGCGCCGTAGACTTCGAAGTGCCTCGCCTCGCTCCCG
>JBDRTQ010000205.1:0-5054 GCA_043823885.1 Candidatus Eiseniibacteriota bacterium
CAGAGCCCTCAGAGACCGCGGGCTCACCGCGGAGCAGTCGACCTCGTGACCAGCACGCGCCAGTGTCGCCGAACGGGACTCGGACTCTTCAACGTTCGAGTGTATCAGTCGTATGGTAGCCATGAAGCATGCCGGCGGCGCGGAAACATCTACCACCCGGTGCCGCTGCCGCTCCCTCCAGTGGGATGAAGAAACTCGTCGAATTCGGATGCCGACACGAGGTCGCATGCACTGAACGGTGAACCTTCCGTGCTCGTGACCCACCGCAGGCTGCTCAGCGTGCCAGACCTGGCCGGGATCTCCACTCTGGTGGAGTCGGGCTCGAACACGACCGTCCATCCGGTCCCCTCAAGGTGAAGCCGGCCGTCAACCAGTGACCAGGCGCCCGTCGCCACGGGCGCGGGCACAGGGCGCATCTGTCGCGCGCACCAGGTGTCCCGTTCCCGTTCAATGACGACGAAGCCTCCGTCTTCACGCAGCAGCAGCACTCTGCACGTATCACCGCTCTCCACGGTCAGATACTCCGTGTCCAGTGCGCGTCGCGTCACCGGAGCTGGCGTGGTGCGTCCGCAAGCCGTGAGAAGAAGAGCGGCGCCAACGGCCACGACCCAAGGCCGTCCCCGCGTTCTGAGCCCCGACGGAACCCGCATGCCCCCCCCACCACGGTGCTAGTCGAGCGCCATCTCAAACAGCTCCACGTCCAGCAGGCGGTCGAACTTCTTCCCCACCCCGTGCATCACTCCAACGGAAGAGAAACCGCACGACAGCAGCAGCTCGCGGCTGGCGGCGTTGCCGCTCTCGACGCGCGCGATGAGCACGCCGTGCCCCACTGCCCTGGCGTGCGCAACGATGGCCTCATGAAGGGCGCGCCCGACACCCGTCCGCCTGTGCGTGGCCTTGACGAACAACGAGCCCTCGACAGTGCGGGCGTACGCGCCTCTCTCGGACCACGGGGTCAGCGATGCCCAGCCGACGATCTCAGAGTCGCTGTCGGCGACCAATATCGGGTAGGCGTCGCTCTGGTGGGAATCGAACCACTCGTGCCCGCGCGCACCGCTTCGAGGCTCCGTGTCGAACGTGCTCGTACCGCTCGCCACCTCATGATCGTAGATCTCGTTGATGGCGGCGAGATCCGCGGGCCGCGCCATCCTCACCCTCACGAGGACCTCCACGGCGCCACTTGCGCGCGCCGGCCGTTCGTGGCCTGCGGTCCCTAGGCTGCCGAACCGGAAAGCAGCTTCTCCAGCTTCTCTTTGTCGAGTCCGACGACCGCCTCGTCTCCGATGAGCGTCACGGGAGTGCCTCTGAATCCGAGTTCCTTGAAGTCGGCCATCGCCTGCTCGTCCTCAAGGACGTTTCGCTCCGAGAACTCGACACCCTTCTCGTTCAGGTACGCCTTGACCCCGGCGCAGTGAGCACATCCCGTCATCGTGTAGACGACTACCTTCCTGCCTTCCAAAAGCCCCTCCTCATCGTCCGGGCCGTCGCGCTTCTTGGACGGCCGCAGAGCCTACCGGCTCCGCTCTCCGACGTCTCGCCTGCGTTCTCCCAGAAGAACGGTGTTGCGAAGCTGCTCCGGACCCGTCGCCGCCATCCACCTGGCGTCGAATCCCGGTTCCTGCGTGATCTGCGCGACGTGCATGAGCGCCCTCAGGTGGTAGTTGCGCTCGTCGGCCGAACCCATGAGCACGAACACCGCGTGCACGGGCGGCACGCCCTCGCCGAAGCTGATGCCCCGCCTCGAGCGGGCGAGCAGGAGCCGAAAGACGCCCTCGCCCTCCACGACGATGTGTGGAATAGCGAGGCCGGCCCTCAGTGCGGTGGTCGACTCGTTCTCACGCTCGACCAGCAGGTCGTAGACGCGCTCCTCGGCCATGCCGAGTTCGCCGGCGAGCGTGCCCGCGATCCCACGGAAGAAGTCCCACACGGACTCGGCCTCAGGCCTGTCGAGGATCGTGCACTCGTGGATCATGCAGTCGAAGCGGTCCTCGATGATGTCGTCGCGCTCCTTGAGGATATCCCTGAGCTCGCCCTCCAGAGCGGGGACGGAGGTCACGAGGTCGCGGTCGGTCACGCGGCGCACGACCTGGATCAGTGCCGATTCCTGCCTCTTGTGAACTCCTACGTACGCGACGTACCAGAGCAGGCTGCCCCCGAAGAAGACCGCGGTGAGCACCAGAGGAATGGTACCCATCTCAAACAGGAGGAAGCCGTAGAGGATGATGCCGGCCCCCTGCACCCACGGGTAGAACGGGGAGCGGAAGGTCGGCCTGTAATGCTGGATGCGGCTCTCCCGCATTACGATGACCGCCAGATTGACCATCAGAAACAGCAATATCTTCATGGTCGACGCAACCTTGACCAGAGTCACCAGGTCAAGGAAGGCGATCGCGGCGATCATGATGAGGCCCGTCGCGAGGATGCCGAAGTGGGGCGTGCCGAATCTCCGGTTCACTCTGCTGAGGAAGTCTGGCAGGAGACCGTCTCTGCTCATCGCCATCGGCGTCCGTGACGCGGAGAGGATCCCCGCGTTCCCCGTCGTAATGAAAGCGGCCATGGCGGCAACCGCCATGACAATCAGCCCCGGTGTGCCCATGAACGCTCCCGCCGCCGTCGAAAGCGGCGTGCGGGTTGACGCCAGCGTGGGACCGTCAAGGGTTCCGACAGCGGTGAAAGTGGCGAGGCCGTAGAACGCCGTAACGATGACGAAGGCGAGGATCATGCCAAGTGGGATGTCGCGCCCGGGGTTCCGCGCCTCCTCGGCTACGCTCGCGGCCTTGGTCAGACCTCCGTAGGAGACAAAGACCAGGCCCGCGGTCGCAAACAGCGCACCGGAGCCGTTCGGCATGAAGGGCTCGAACCTGGCCGCCTCGACGTGCGGCAACCCCCGCGCAACGAAATATGCCAGCGCAGCGAACAGGGCCATGACCAGGACGGATTGGAGTCTGCCCGCGTGTCTGGCGCCCACGAGGTTGATGAACATGAATACGATGCATAGCCCGATGGCCAGCAGCTTGATCTCCAGCACCGTGGTGCCCGGAAACAGAAGCACGGCGAAGGAGCCCATGCCGACGAGAGCGAAGGCCGTCTTGAGGGTCAGCGACAGCCACGTGGCCATGCCGCCTATGGTGCCGAAGGCGCCTCCCATGCTTCGTTCTATGAAGAAGTAGTCGCCCCCGGCCTTGGGCATCGCCGTGGCGAGTTCCGCCTTGCTGAAGAGCGCCGGGATCACGAGCACGCCTGCCAGCAGATACGCCAGAACGACCGATGGACCGGTCGCGGCGAATGCGATGCCGGGGAGCACGAACAGACCCGAGCTTATCATTGCGCCTGCGGCTATGCAGAAGATGGCGAGGAGGCCCAGCTCCTTGCGAAGAGCGCCGTTGCCCCGCTTCCCGCCGGGCCGCGGGTCGTGTCCACACGAGTCCGTCTTACCCATTCGTCTGCCTTCCCCCAAACCGGCGATCTCCCTCGCCCCGGCCCGGCGATCGGTCCGGTCCGCCTACGCGTCCTCGTCCTCGATCTCTGCCTCCTCGACGGAGTCAGACTCGAGCTTCAGAAGCTCGGACGACGACGACTCCGGTAGCTCCTCGACGTCGCGCAGCTTGCGTTCGATGGCGCGCGTTCGCCTACCGGTCTCGCTCACCGTCTTGCTGGCGGAGCCGAGCTGCTTCTCCAGCTTCGCGAGCACGGCGCCGAACCTCCCGAACTCGGTCTTGACGGCGGCCAGGACCTGCCACACTTCGCTCGAGCGCTTCTCGATGGCAAGCGTCCGAAAGCCCATTCGCAGGCTGGAGAGTATCGCCGCGAGAGTCGTCGGCCCCGCGACCACAATACGGTTCACTCTCATGAGCTCGTCGACCACCCCCGGCTGCCGCAGAATCTCCGCGTAGAGCCCTTCCGTGGGAAGGAACATGATCGCGAAGTCCGTCGTATCGGGCGGGCTCACGTACTTCTCCGAGATGTCCTTAGCGCAGTTCTTCACCGAACGCACAAGGCTCGCGGTCGCGACCTTGACGGCATCGACGTCGCCCTCCTCGGACGCGTCCACCAGGCGCTGGTAGTCCTCCTGCGGGAACTTGGAGTCGATGGGGAGCCACACCTGCCTGTCGGGTTCGTCGTCGGGTCCGGGCAGCTTGACCGCGTACTCCACGTTCTCGCGCGAGTCCGGCTTCGTCTGGACGTTCGTGTCGTACTGGCCGACGGTGAGAATGTCCTCCAGGATCGCCCCAAGCTGAACCTCTCCCAGGGTCCCGCGTGTCTTGACGTTCGACAGCACCTTCTTGAGGTCGCCGACGCCGGTCGCGAGGTTGCGCATCTCCCCGAGACCGCTCTGTACCGCCTCAAGCTGGGCGCTCACGAGTTTGAACGACTCCCCCAGCCGCTTCTCCAGGGTGTCGTGCAGCTTCTCGTCGACGGTGCGGCGCATCTCTTCGAGCTTGGCGTCGTTGCTCTCCCGCAGCTGGTCGAGCTTGGCGTCGAGCGTTCCACGCAGCTGCTCGAGCCGCGCTTCGTTCGACCCGGAAAGCTCTTTGATCTCCTTCGTCACTGCCTCCATGATCTCGCGCTGGCTCGATCCCATCTGGCCGATGGTCTGCACGACGGCCTCGGCCCCCGACTGCTGCGACCTCGTGAGTTCCTCGCGCAATTCACGCGCGACGCCGCCCGATTCCTCCCTGGCGACTCTCAGTTCCTCACGCACCGCCCGTTCAACGCTCGAATCGGGGCCGGCGCCTGGCCGGCGCAGCAACACCACGAGAAGCACGACGGCTATCAGAAGGACAACGAGACACGCACCGATCAGTAGCTCCGGCAATTACTCGACCCTCCGTATCTTGATGAGGTTCGTCGTGCCCGGCACGAACAGCGAACTTCCGGCCGTCCACACCACGAGGTCCCCTGTCTTGAGCATACCCCTGCTCTTGAGGATCGCGCTGCACGTGCGAAAGACGCTCTCGGTGTCGCCGAGCAGCCCGCCGGGGCCGTCCCCCATCCTGCCGCTGTTGACCGAACAGACGCCGAAGCTCAGGAGGAGCTTCTTCTGATTGAGAGCA
>JBDRTQ010000206.1:0-4251 GCA_043823885.1 Candidatus Eiseniibacteriota bacterium
AGTTCGCCATGCTCCACCACCGTCGTCAGCACCCGTTCGCTTTGGTCTTCCTCGCCCTTTTCGGGCTTCTCTTCTTCGTCTCCCCCGCCGGCGCTCTGCCTCCGACCCGGCTCACGCGGCGGCGATATCGGTCTTGACGCGAGCCGTGGGTAGTAGTATTATGAACAGGCGTCAGTCAGACCGCGCCCAGGGACTCCCTAACGGAGCGCTCCCCCTGGGTCGAGATGCAAGCGTGCCGAACGCGGCACGCGGAAGGAGGAGAGCCATGCGTAGTTGCGTCATTGCCATTGTTGCCCTCGCGCTCGTCGCCTTCGCTCTGCCCGTCAGCGCAGACGAGGTGTTCGAGCTCACGGCACCGATTCGTGGGTTCGACCCGACGTGGCCACCCGACGGCTCGACCTGGCACACGCTCCATCCGCCGGAGCTTCTCTGCGCGAACGGCGTGCAGACGGGCCACGACGACGTCGACGGCGACGGTCAGATGGGCTTCTGCGACAACATCCAGATCGACGGCGTCTGGAAGCACATCGAGTGGGTCGGACCAACCATCCGCATCCGCTCGCTACAGCCCGGTCGTCAGGATCTCTTGTACATTGAGCCGATCGACCAGCCGGGTCGGCAGTTCCAGTACCACGAAGTGTCGCCGGTCTACTGCAACATCATTGAGACGACGGAGCCCATCGAGTTCGTGTGCCAGGAAGTGTGGGTCGAGTTCCCGCCCGAGGACGTTGGCTGGTGGCACGTCGAGGCGATCGAAACGAACATCAGGACGAATGGCGGCAGCCCGGTTGAACCGAGCACATGGAGCCAGATCAAGGACTGGTTCAGGGAGCTGTTCTAGTCCAGAAGAAGCTGCAAAGGTACCGTGGCCTGACTGAAAGAGAACCCGCCCGGACAACATGCTCCGGGCGGGTTCCTGTATCTGTTGTGTTCGACGTCGCCGCTCGCCGGCCGCGTCACCACTCCCCCCGCACCAGCTCCCCCCCGGCGTACCGCCACTCGTCCAACCCGCCGACGAACCGCTCGATGTAGACGAACCCTTTCTTCGCGGCCGCGGTCGAGGTGGCGCGGCTTCGGATGCAGTCCTCCCCGTAGCAATAGGTGACCACGGGTGTCGTCAGCCTGTCGATGTCGGGCCAGTAGCGTTCTATCCTGACGTCCAGGGAATCGGCGAAGTAGTCGGACCTCAGGCTGACGGAACCGCCAATGTGGCCTCTCGCGTGGTCTGCAGGATGGCGCACGTCGAAGAACGCCAGTTCCTCTCGCGGTGCGTCCGGACGGAGCCAGTGCCGTGACCTGCGAAGCCGGTGCATGAGTTCCTCCGCGTTCACTACCCTGACGACGGGAAGGTACGGGTCACCCGACCAGTCGCGCCACCCTCCGGGGTAGAGACGCACGCGCGCGATACCGGCGCGGCGCAGCAGGAAGTAGCCTAGTGGACCGTCCCCCCACGCCTCATCCTCCGACTTGCCGAAGCCGTCGCCACGGGGCATGCCCCAACCGTGGACGACGAAATCGACGGACAGGTCGACGGGGTTGGCGGGCCGCGGACCGAGCCTCGCGAATGACGACCAGGTCTCTCCAGGTTCCAGGAGTGTCCCGTCCGGGGCGAAGAAGCACGTGAAGTCGAACGGCAGGGCGTGCGGCACGTGCCCGACGCGCTTGAGTGTACCCCACTCCTCGCGCTCGACTGGCCCCAGCCACGCGTCCCGCCCGCGCGCGTCTATGATCTCAACGTCCGGCTCGCCGAACGAACGCCGTACATACTCGCGAGTGGCCAGCAGCTCGGTGGCGGGCTCGGGCGCCCACTCGGCAGGCGCCCGCACCGTGGGCTCGGAAGCCAGGGCGTGCCCGGCCGCGCGCCATCCGGCGACGCCCCCGTCCAGCAGGGCGACCCGGCCGGCTCCCGCCACTTCCAGAAGCCAGAAGAGCCTGGCGGCCTCCCCCGAATAGGACATCTCCCCGCAGCAGATCAGCCGCTCCCGGCCCGTCAGGCCCAGTTCGCCCAGGACGTCCTGCAGTCGAGCGAGATCGGGCGGAGACTCAACCTCGGGAAACGATTCTGGCGGAAACGAGATCGCGCCGGGCACGTGCCCGGCGCGATACAACGATGTGCTGCGAGAGTCTATGACCACGACGTCTCTGGCGTCGAGTCGGCCGGCCAGCAACTCTGCCGTGACGGTGATGTCGGGATAGTCGGGCTCGGGGACGGGTTCCCGCTTCGCCCTTCCCGGCCAGGCCTGACCGAAGACCGAGACCGGCAAGAGAAAGAGCAGAAGCCCCAGCACGGTCGCGACAAGAGGAACCAGCGCTCGACATCCCGGGGTTTCCATGACCGTAAGACTACTTCGGGTCGGAGGAACCGTGCCCCGCGTGATCATGCTCCTCCCTCCCCTTCCTGACTGCTATCACTATGCACCAGGCGAAGCCCCCATAGAGGAAGATGCCCACCGCTATGCTCGTGATCCAGGCTGAGAGTGACATCACATTTCCTCTCTTTCGCGGTTCGACCCGGGGATGGCGGTCAGTATCGCCGCAACGGTGATGATGAGGGCCACCACGCACCATCCGCCGACCATCAGCGCCCATGTCGGATAGCCCTCGTACGGCGTTTTGAGTTCCCCGACCACGTTGGTAACCAGCGCCCATCCCAGCGCGAGCGGTGTGACCCACTTGATAAAGAGGTCCCACCACCAGCCGATGCGGAAGTCTGATACCTCGTTGATGTACTCCCTGAGCTTCTTCGTGCCGTAGAACCACCCGACGGCGATGCACTCGAGGAATCCGATGACCACCAGCCCGTAGTTGTTCATCCAGTGGTCCACGATGTCCAGCCAGTAGAGACCGGCGCCGGTCGTGAAGAGAACGCCCACCAGGAACCCGAAGGCGCAGAAGCCGACCGCGGCGGCGTTCTGCGATATGTTCCACTTGTCCCTCAGACCCGCTACCACGCCCTCCACGATGGAGAACGCCGAGTCGATGCCCAGGGTCAGAAGCGTCAGGAAGAAGGCCGCGGCGATGAGCGGCGCGCCCGGCATGAGGCTAATGGCTGTGGGATAGACGACGAACGCGAGGCCGGGCCCGCCCTCGCACACGTCGCAGATCGGGACGCCCTGAGCCTGTGCCAGGTAACCGAGCACGCTGAAGACCGAGAACCCCGCGAAGTACGAGAAGCCGCAATTGGCGAAGCTCGTCATGAATGCGTTGTTGGTGACATCCGAGCGCTTCGGCAGATAGCTTGCGTAGGCCGTGAGTATTCCGAACCCGAGGCTCAGCGAGAAGAAGACCTGGCCGTAGGCCTGAAGCCAGGTCTTAGCGTTGAGAAGCGCCGAGAAGTCGGGCGTGAGATACCACTTCAGGCCCTCCATCGCGCCCGGCAGCGTCACACCCCGGATGAGCATGACGAGTGTCAAGAGCGCCGGGAGCGGTACCGTGATCATCACGACCTTGCCCACGCGAAGCACGCCCTTCTTGATGATCCAGTAGATCCAGCCCCACGTCACGGCGAGGCCGATGAGGACGGGCCACGAGATGACGCCTATCTCGCCCGGTCCGGAGGTCCTTCTGAGGACATGGGCGAAGAACGCCGCCGCGTTCTCGGGGCCACCCGCCCATGGCTGAGTGAAGGAGAAAGCGAGATAGTCCCAGGACCATCCCATGATGACCGCGTAGTAGAAGGAGATGGTGGCGCCGACGCCGAGCGCCCACCAGCCTATCATGGCGAACGGCTTCTTGATCTGGCCAAGCGAGCCTGGCGACGACCCCTGGAAGTGCTGTCCCAGCGCGTACTCCAGGATCATGAGCGGGATGCCGGCAGTGATGAGCGCGACTATGTAGGGGATGAGAAACGCGCCCCCGCCGTTCTCGTAGGCGACCATGGGAAAACGCCAGAGGTTCCCAAGTCCGATGGCGCTGCCGATGGCAGCCATGATGAACGCCGGCCTGCTCGCCCACCTGTCACGATGAGGCATCGACTCCCCCTTTCTCGTGGATCTTCCGCGAACCGTTCCCGCCGTCGCGTGCGACTTGCCTGTCCGGCAGAGATTAGCGCATGCCACTCGACATGCAAAGCGTCAACCTGAGGCGCACTCGACAGAGACGACTCTGGCTCGATTCAAGCATCTGCTTGCGAGCGGGTCAACCCCCTCACAGGCGGGACACCCCTCACAGGCGGGAGCGGGCTGTCACGCCGGGCCCGGTCTTCTGCTGTACGTGGTGTCCCCTGCCTGCCCCCGCGCGCAGTTGGACGCG
>JBDRTQ010000207.1:0-2220 GCA_043823885.1 Candidatus Eiseniibacteriota bacterium
CTGGAGCGCGAGGGCTATATCAGCCGTCCCCATATCTCCGCCGGTTGCATGCCCACCGACCGGGGCTATCGCTACTACGTCGACAATCTGATCGAGCCCGTCCGTCTCACCGCGAGCGAGCAGGAGGAGATCGGGAACGAACTGACGACGCTCGTGCACTGCGATCTGGCGACGGTTCTCGCCGGGATCTCCCACCTGGTCAGCGAGATCTCCGAGGAGATGGCGATAGCCGTCGCTCCTTCCGGAGGCGGACGGGTAATAGAGCAAGTGTCGCTCGTTGCCATTGGCGCGGGTCGCGTTCTGGTCGTGTTGGCCACCGACGCCGGCCCGACTCGCACCGCCGTTCTCACCACCGACGGAACGTTCCACGAGGTCGAACTGTCGAGCGCGGCGGACCTGCTGAACGAGTGGCTGCGAGGCGTGACCCTCTCCGGGGCTTCCCCGACCATCGAGGCGCGACTTCGGGATCTGAACCCCGCGCCGAGCGACTGGATGGCCGGGCTGCTGGAAGGGGTGCGGGTGTTTCTCGGCCCGGGTGGAGGCGAGCAAATACACTACGAAGGTGCGCGGTATATCTTCCGCCACCCGGAGTTTTCGAGCGATGCTTCGTCGCTGGGAGAGATACTCGACAGCGAGGAGACCCTCGCTGATGTGGTGCGTGGCCCGACCACGGCCGCAGAGGTGCGGGTGGTCATCGGGGGAGAGAACCTCCGGAGCGGCATGAGCAGGATGTCCCTTGTCGCCGGCACATACAGGATAGGCGGCTCCGTCGCCCGCATGGGCATAATCGGGCCGACCAGGATGAGGTACCCGAGGCTGATAAGCCTCGTCGGCTATTTTTCCAAGGTGCTCGACGACCTGCTCGCGGAGTAGCGTGTGTCCGACGGCAGGCAGGGCGCCCCGGCGGTCCCGGGAGTCGCCCGAGGGCACGACACGACGGAACAGACGGAGGGAGTCCGGGTCACAGACATGACGAAACGGAAGCACAGAGAAGAGGAACGCTCCGACGAGACGCTCGGACGCCACGAGACCGGAGCCGAGGAGGTCACCGGAGGGCGCGAGAGCGGCGACCCCGGCACAGATGCCGAGATGGACCTTCTCAGGGCAGAGATCGACGAGCTGAACGACAAGAGACTGAGGGCGCTCGCGGATCTCGACAACTACAGAAAGCGCGTCGAGAGAGACAGGCGCAGGTGGTCCGAGGCGGCGCGCGAGGAGATCATCCTCGATCTCCTGGAGGTCGTGGACAACTTCGAGAGGGCGCTCGCGTGCGAGGACCGGGAGGCCCCCTCCGGCGGTGGTTCTCTCAGAGAGGGCGTCGAACTCATCCTCAAGCACCTGAAGGACGTTCTCAGGAAGCACGGCGTCGTTCCGATCATTACAGATGGTTGCGAGTTCGACCCGAACGTCCACGAGGCGGTCGGGTCTGTCGAGACCGACGAGTGCGGTCCGAATCACGTCGCGGAAGAGACACAAAGGGGATACAGACTGGGAGAACGGCTGCTGCGATGCTCCAAGGTGATCGTGGCGAAGTGACACTGAGAGACGCGCCGCTTCCTCGCGGGACAAGAGCGGATCCCGCTCCCGCCGGCGGCTCATAAGGAGGAGAGCGAATGAGCAAGGTCATAGGAATCGATCTCGGAACAACCAACTCCTGCGTCGCCGTCATGGAGGGCGGCGAGGCGACAGTCATCCCGAACCCCGAGGGTGCGAGGACGACGCCATCGGTTGTCGCGTTCACGAAGAAGGGGGAGAGGCTCGTCGGGCAGGTCGCCAAGCGCCAGGCAGTGACGAATCCCGAGAACACCATCTTCTCCATCAAGAGGTTCATGGGACGGCGCTACGACGAGGTCGGCGAGGAGATGGGCCTGGTCCCATACAAGGTCAGCAAGGACGAGAAGGGCGCGGTCCGGGTGGAGGCCTTGGGCAAGTACTACGCGCCCCCCGAGATCTCGGCGATGATACTCGGCGCAATGAAGAAGACGGCCGAGGAACACCTCGGTGAGAAGGTCGAGCAGGCCGTCGTCACCGTGCCCGCCTACTTCAACGACGCCCAGCGGCAGGCGACGAAGGACGCCGGCAGGATCGCGGGTCTCGAGGTCCTCCGTATCATCAACGAGCCGACGGCCGCGTCGCTGGCCTACGGTCTGGACAAGAAGGGTCAGGAGAAGATAGCGGTCTACGACTTCGGCGGCGGGACGTGCGACATCTCGATCCTTG
>JBDRTQ010000208.1:0-2489 GCA_043823885.1 Candidatus Eiseniibacteriota bacterium
ACGGTGCCCGCGTTCGTGTATCCGCACGCCTTGGCGGCTCGGACCGCGGTGTCGCCCATCTTCGCCCTGAGTTCGTTGTCGACCGCGGGCGAAGGCGACTCTTCGACGATCTTCTGGTGCCGCCTCTGTATCGAGCACTCGCGCTCGAACAGGTGGACGCAGTGCCCGTGCGTGTCCGCGAGCACCTGGAACTCGACGTGGCGCGGGCGCTCGATCAGCTTCTCGATGTAGACCGTGTCGTCGCCGAACGCGGAGGCCGCCACTCTGCTCGACGCCTCGATGGCCGCCTCGAGAGACTCCTTCTCGCGCACGACCTGCATGCCCTTCCCGCCGCCGCCCGCGGACGCCTTGACCAGGACCGGGTATCCCATCTCCGCGGCCTTCGCGTGGTACTCGGCCATGTCCGCGCCGCTCGACAGCATGCCCGGGATGATGGGCACGTCCTGCGCCAGCATCGTCTCGCGCGAGCGGATCTTGTCGGCGACGAGCTGCAGGGCGTCCGAGGTCGGGCCGATGAACGTCAGCCCCTCGTCCTCGCAGCGCTTGGCGAACCGCCAGTTCTCAGCCAGGAACCCGTAGCCCGGGTGGATGGCGTCGGCGCCTGTCTCACGCGCGGCCGCGATGACCGCGTCGATATTGAGGTAGCTCTCGAGCGCCGGCGCGGGGCCGATGCGAACGGCCTCGTCGGCCTCAAGCACGTGCAGCGATGCGCGGTCGGCGTCGGAGTAAACGACCGCCGCCGGAATGCCCATGTCCCGACACGCCCTGACGACCCGGACGGCGATCTCACCCCTGTTGACTATGAGGATCTTCTTCATCTGGTGGCGACCTTGTAGAGTGTGTGTTGACCGCATCGGCCTGGCGAGCGAGCTGCCTTCCCCGCTCCGCACGGCTACTTCTTCCGTTCGAGCCACGACGGCTTCCGCTTCTCGAGGAACGCCGACATCCCTTCCTGCCCCTCGTCGGAGACCCGCACCTCGGCGATCACCCTCGCGGTGTACCCCTTGGCTTCCTCCAGCGGCATGCCGTAGACGTTGTCCAGAAGCTCCTTGCAGACGCGCAGGGCCTCCGGGCCGCTCGAGATGAGACGCCTCGTGAAGTCGGCCACGCACTCGTCCAGCTCCTCGAGCGGGCAGACGGCGTTGACCAGCCCGAGCCTGAACGCCTTCTCGGCGCTCATGCGCTCGCCGGAGAGGAAGAACTCCCGGCACGCGGCGGGTCCTGCGCGCATCACGACGTAGGGCGAGATGCACGCCGGGATCAGGCCTATCTTGACCTCGGACAGGCTGATGACCGCCGTGTCGGCCGCGACGACGATGTCGTTCGCCGCCATCAGTCCCGCGCCGCCGCCGATCGCGTAGCCGGTGACGCGCCCCACGGTGGGCTTGGCCAATCTGTGGATGCGCTCCATGACGTCGGAGATCTTCATCCCGTCGGCGACGTTCTCCTCGAACGTGTAGTTGATGGTGTTCTTCATGTAGTTGAGGTCGGCGCCCGCGCAGAACGAGTTACCCTCCCCCGTCAGGACGACCACCCTGACCGCGGGGTCCGACTCGAACTTCCCGTAGGCGTCGAAGAGCTCGTCCAGCATGACGTCGTTGAACGCGTTCTTCACCTCGGGCCGCGTCAGCGTGATGGTCGCGACAGACTCGGCGACCCCGGCTCTGATGGTCCGGTAGCTCATGTGCACTGCCTCTCCTGCCGTGTTGCCGCGTCATGCGCCGCGGCTCTACATCCTGAAGACGCCGTACTTCTGGTCCGGGATCGGTGCGTTGAGCGACATCGCTATCCCCAGGGCCAGCGCGGACCGCGTATCGAGCGGGTCGAGTATGCCGTCGTCCCACAGCCTGGCGGTCGAGTAGTAGGCCGACGCCTCCTGCTCGTAACTCTCGATGACCGGAGCCTTGAACGCCTCCTGCTCCGCCGTGGTCATCTTGTGACCCTCTTTCGCCATCTGCCGCATCTTGACGGTCAGAAGCACGTTGGCCGCCTGCTCGCCTCCCATGACGCCGATCTTCGAGTTCGGCCACATCCACAGGAAGCGCGGCGAGTAGGCCCGGCCACACATGCCGTAGTTGCCCGCGCCGTAGCTGCCGCCGACGATGACCGTGAACTTCGGCACGTCCGCGTTCGCGACGGCGTGGACCAGCTTGGCGCCGTTCCTCGCGATGCCGCCGTGCTCGTACTCGCGGCCGACGATGAAGCCGGTGATGTTCTGCAGGAAGATGAGCGGTATCTTTCGAGTGGTGCACAGCTCGATGAAGTGCGCGCCCTTCATGGCGCTCTCCGAGAAGAGCACTCCGTTGTTCGCCAGGATGCCGACGGGGTAGCCCATGATGCGGGCGAAGCCCGTAACGAGCGTCAGGCCGTACAGCTCCTTGAACTCCTGGAAGCGGCTGCCGTCCACGAGGCGCGCGATGACCTCCCGCATGTCGAACGCCCTCTTGGCGTCGGCCGGGACGATGCCGTAGAGCTCCTCCGGATCGTAC
>JBDRTQ010000209.1:0-3628 GCA_043823885.1 Candidatus Eiseniibacteriota bacterium
CCCGTCTCATCGGGGCGCCCCCGGGTTACGTCGGGTACGAGGAGGGTGGCTACCTCACGGAGGCCGTGAGGCGACGCCCCTATTCGGTCGTTCTCCTGGATGAGATAGAGAAGGCCCATCCCGACGTGTTCAACGTTCTGCTGCAGATCCTGGACGACGGCAGGCTGACTGACGGCAAGGGTCGCACCGTCGACTTCACGAACGCGATAATCATCATGACGTCGAACGTCGGAAGCGAGTGGATCAGCGAACTCGGCGGAAGCGACGAGGATGAGATGCGCAGGCGCGTGATGGACGCTCTGCGAGCGCAGTTCCGCCCGGAGTTCCTCAACCGGATCGACGACACGGTCATCTTCAGGTCGCTGTCGCTCGACGAGATCAAGGAGATCGTCGACATCCAGGTGCGCCACCTGCGGGACCTTCTGCGCGGACGGAAGATGGACGTGGAACTGACGGACGCCGCGAGGGACACGATAGCGCGAGAGGGGTTCGACCCGGTGTACGGGGCGCGACCGCTCAAGCGCGCGCTCCAGCGCGAGGTGCAGAACCCGCTGGCCGTCAGGATCCTCGAGGGGGAGTTCAAGGAAGGGGACACCGTTCTCGTGGATGCCAAGAACGGGAAGGTGGCCTTCTCGGTCAAGCGGTAGGCCTCGCGGTCGCCCGTAGCGTGGCGCCCGCGACCGCGCCGGCCTGCATGGCGGACTACCCGGCGATGATCCTGGCCACTTCGAGTAGATCGAGGCTGATCTCTTTCTTCTTGTTGCAGATGTCGGAGAGGGGCACGAGCGTCACGCGGTCGCACACGAGGCCCACCATCTGTCCGGTTGCCCCGGACGCGATAGCCTCCACCGCCGCCAGACCCATGCGGCTGGCCAGCGTCCGGTCGAACGACGTCGGCGAACCGCCGCGCTGCACGTGGCCGACAATGCTGACCCTGTAGTCGAACCCGGTGCGCTCCTGTACGGCCGCCGCGAATGCTGTGGCCCCGCCCTCGTAGGCTCCCTCGGCGACCACCACGATGAAGCTCGTCTTGCCGCGCTTTCTGCCTTCGGTGAGAACGCGGCACGCCCGATCGATGTCGAAGGCCACCTCCGGGACAGCGATCTCCTCCGCGCCGCCGGACAGACCCACTTCCACGGCTATCGCCCCACAGTGCCTTCCCATCACCTCGATGAAGAAGATCCTGTCGTGGGAGTCCGCCGTGTCGCGGATCTTGTCGATGGACTCGAGCGCCGTGTTGACGGCCGTGTCGAAACCGATGGTGTCGTCGGTTCCCGGTATGTCGTTGTCGATGGTTCCGGGGACTCCGAGCACGCGGACGCCGTGTTCGTTCGTCAGGTCCAGCAGGCCCCGGAACGTGCCGTCTCCGCCGATCCCGATCAGGGCGTCGATGCCGGCGTCGGCGAGGTTCCTTGCGGCGGTGGCTCTGCCTTCCGCTTCCATGAAGGCCTCGGACCGGCTGGTCTTGAGTATGGTCCCGCCGAGCTGGATGATGTTCGACACGGAACTGACATCGAGCCTTCTGAAGTCTCCGCTGATGAGACCCTTGTAGCCGCGAATGATCCCCGTGACGGTGATGCCGCGCGCGACCGCGGTCCTGACGATCGCCCTGATAGCGGCGTTCATTCCGGGGGCATCGCCTCCGCTAGTGAACACACCAACGTTAGTGACGTCCGCCATGAACAGACACTCCCTCCCGGCTTTGGCCGGGCGTTGCAGTCTCATCTGTTGAGTGGGATCAGTTGGCTACTTCAGGAGGACCATCTTCCTGGAGGCCTGGAACTCCCGAGCTTCCAGACGCACGAAGTAGATCCCGCTCGCCACGTCACGCCCGCCATCGTCGCGGCCGTCCCAGGCCACGCTGTGCGCGCCCGATTCGTGGTGACCGGAGTATAGCGTTGCGACAAGCCTGCCCGCAACGTCGAAGACGCAGATGTCGACGGAGCCGCCGTCGTCCGGGACGTCGTAGTCGATCGACGTGACCGGGTTGAACGGGTTGGGCGAGCAGAGTCCCAGCCTGAACATCGACGGCAGGGGTTCTTCGGGATCGTCGAAATCGCGTTTGCCCCCGCCCGAGCCGGCCTCTGGAGGCGTCTGCAGGCAGGGATAGTAGCGGACGTACCCGATGAAGATCCGGCCCG
Source organism: Candidatus Eiseniibacteriota bacterium (assembly GCA_043823885.1). Lineage (GTDB taxonomy): Bacteria > Joyebacterota > Joyebacteria > Joyebacterales > Joyebacteraceae > JALGZG01. The sequence continues at coordinate 2,142 of JBDRTQ010000209.1, forward strand.
TCGGGGGGTAGGTGCCCCACCAGTTTCCCCTGATCTCGATCGGGAAGTCACCGTCCGTGTAGTTGGCCACGGCGGCCATCGTGTTGCCCATGATGCTGTTGTTCCCCGTATCGTCGCTTATCGTGTCGCCCAGGTTGGGGAACGCTCCCGTCTCAACGGAAACACCGATCCTGTTGCCGGAGATCGTCGTCCAGCAGACGGTGGGTTGAGACAGTCTGCGGCAGAGGATCCCGTTCAGGGTGTTGTCCGTGATCGCGCACGTGTTGAAGCTGGGGGACGACGTGTGGACCAGCGCGCCGTGCCCCGCGTTCAGACTCACGGTGCAGCTGTCGACCGAGGCGCTCGAGCATCTGTAGAATCTCAGGCCGTCGCCGACGGTGGTGTTTATGAACGCACTTCTCAGGATGCTGGGAGACGCGTAGTTGTCACACCACAGGCCGGCCGCGGTGTTCCCGTCGAAGACGCAGTCTGTCACGGACCCGCTCCCGCCGCTCATATACATGCCCAGGCTGTCCGAATACGAGAAGGCGCTCTCTGTCGCGCTGAGCGTGCACTCAGTCAGATGGGCCCCGACGTTGTTCCCGGTGATGCTGCAGCCGTCGATCGCGATGACCGATTGCCTGCCCTTGACGCCCACGGACGCGCCCGACACGAGGCAGGACGACAGAGTCGCTGTCGCCCCCTGTTTGAGATCGATGCCGCCCCAGCTGCCGGGCGTTCCGCCCTGTGTCGGTCTCATGACGATCTCGCCGCCGGGATGCCCGTCCGCGGACAGATGTCCGTAGACCTCGAGCGTCGGATGGACGTCGCTGTCGAACTCGAGCACGGCGCCCGGTAGAACGACGACAGTGGCTCCCGCCTCGATCGTAACGTCACCGGCGATCAGATATCTTCCGTACAAAGTTGCGCCATCGGCGATGCTGCCGGCGAAGGGCTGGACCATGATCCCGTTGCGCGCGCGGTTGCCTCCCTGGCCCTGCCACTCCACGGCGGGTTCGAAAGCGGTGCCGTCGAACTCGAACGCGAAGACCTGTCCCTGAGAGGACGACACGCACGCCTCCAGCGCTCCGTCACCCGCCAGGTCCGCGACGAACGGAGAGGCGTTCCCGGCGCCGGGAACCGGTATGGGTTCGGCGATCCGGTCGCCGTTCTGGTCGAGCATGTGCAACAGGCCGTCTTCGGTCAGAACGACGATCTCGGTCCTGCCGTCTCCCCTGAGGTCCGCGATGGCGAGCGACGCGGCCGGCCTCGCGAAGAGAGGCGCGTTCCAGGACTCCAGACCGTCGGTGATGGAGTAGATCGTTCCGGAGGCCGTGCCGACCACAACGTCGGCGACTCCATCTCCGCTCACGTCGCCTACGGCGAGTGCCACGGCCGCCGTGTCGAGGTCGGCGGTCCAGCTCTCGGTCCCGTCCTCGGCGTTGCGACCGTACGCGTCTTCGCCTATGGCCACGATCTCAAGCACGCCGTCGTCATCGATATCGGCG
>JBDRTQ010000210.1:0-3167 GCA_043823885.1 Candidatus Eiseniibacteriota bacterium
AAGCGCCCGGCCATGTACATCGGCGACACGGGCAGGCGTGGTCTTCACCATCTCGTCTATGAGGTGGTCGACAACTCCGTCGATGAGGCGATGGCGGGGCACTGCGACAAGATCGACGTGACGCTCCACAAGGACGGCAGCGTCACCGTCGAAGACAACGGTCGCGGCATTCCCGTCGACAGGCACGCCACGGAGAAGAAGTCGGCGCTCGAGGTCGTGATGACCGTGCTGCACGCCGGCGGCAAGTTCGACAAGTCCAGCTACAAGGTCTCGGGCGGACTGCATGGCGTCGGAGTTTCCGTCGTCAACGCGCTGTCCGAGTGGTGCAAAGTGGAGGTGTCCCGCGATGGCACCATCTACACACAGAGCTACGCGCGCGGTGTTCCGGAGGCCAAGGTCAGGCCGAAGGGCAAGAGGAAGAAGAGCGGGAACAAGACCACGTTCCTGCCGGACCGGGAGGTCTTCGAAGAGACGGAGTTCGACTTCGAGATCGTGGCTGCACGCTGCCGCGAGCTGGCGTTCTTGAACGCCGGACTCGCGATCCAGGTCAACGATGACCGAAGCGGCGAGAAGACGGAATTCCGCTACAAGGGCGGGCTCCGCGAATTCGTGAAGTTCATGAACGAGAACAGCACGGTGTTGCACAAGAAGGTCGTGCACTTCGAGCGCGAGCGGGACGACACGGCCGTCGAGATCGCGCTTCAGTACAACGATTCGTACCGCCCGAGCATCCACTCGTACGCGAACAACATCAACACGATCGAGGGCGGCACACACCTCACGGGCTTCAAGCAGGCGCTGACCCGGACGATCAACAGTTACGGCGAGAAGAACAACCTGTTCGGCAAGAACGGGAAGCCGGTGTCGGGCGACGACTGTCTCGAGGGGCTGGCTGCGATCGTCAGCGTCAAGCTCAAGGAGCCCCAGTTCGAGGGGCAGACGAAGACCAAGCTCGGAAACAGCGCGATACAAGGGTTGGTCGCGTCCATCGTGGGGGAGGGGCTTCAGGAGTTCTTCGAGGAGACGCCTGCCGTGGCGAAGAAGATCGTCTCGAAGGCGGTCTCGTCGTCCCAGGCGCGGATGGCCGCCAGGAAGGCGCGCGATCTCTCCCGAAGGAAGTCGGTGCTCGAGGGCAGCTCGCTGCCGGGAAAGCTCGCCGATTGCTCCATCACGGACCCCGAACTCTGCGAACTCTATCTGGTCGAGGGCGACTCGGCCGGCGGCTCGGCGAAGATGGGACGCGACAGGCGCTACCAGGCGATCCTCCCTCTGCGCGGCAAGATCCTGAACGTGTTCAAGGCCAGACTCGACAAGGTCTTCCACAACGAGCAGATCGGCACCATCATAACGGCGCTGGGCGCCGGTGTGAGCGGAGCGGGCGGAGATGACGACGACAACGAGAGCGACGACAACGGGTTCTCGCTGGACAAGCTCCGCTACGGCAGGATCATCATCATGACGGATGCCGACGTGGACGGCGCGCACATCCGGACCCTGCTTCTCACCTTCTTCTACAGGTATATGCCCCAACTCATAGAGAACGGCCACCTCTTCATCGCACAGCCCCCGCTCTACAAGATCAAGAAGGGCAAGGACGAGCTCTACGCGTACGACGAGAAGGAAAAGGGCAAGGTGTTGAAGAGACTCGGCGCGGAGGGGGCGAACATCCAGCGGTTCAAGGGACTGGGCGAGATGAACCCGGACCAGCTCTGGGCTACCACCATGGACCCCGAGCGCCGCGTAATGCTCGTGGTCACAATAGAGAGCGCCGCGGAGGCCGACCACGTCTTCAATATTCTGATGGGCGACGCGGTCGAGCCGAGGAGAAAGTTCATAGAGACGCACGCGAAACAGGTGCGCAACCTGGACATCTAGCCTTCACGAGGACGCGATGCCAACGACCGAAAGAATCCTTCCCATCGTCATCGAAGACGAGATGAAGAAGTCCTACATTGATTACGCGATGAGCGTGATCGTGTCCAGGGCTCTGCCGGACGTCAGGGACGGCCTGAAGCCGGTGCAACGGCGCATTCTCGTCGCCATGGACGAACTGGGACTCGCGCACAACAAGACCTACAGAAAGTCGGCGAAGATCTCAGGCGACGTCACCGGCAACTACCACCCTCACGGGACGGCGGCCGTCTACGATGCGATGGTCCGCATGGCGCAGGACTTCTCACTGAGACACCCGTTGGTGGACGGGCAGGGCAACTTCGGGTCGATAGACGGGGACAGCGCGGCGGCCGAGCGATACACGGAGGCGCGGATGACGCGCATCGCCGAGGATCTGCTCGAGGACCTCAAGAAAGACACGGTCGACTTCGTGCCGAACTACGACGGCACGCGCGAGGAGCCGCTGGTGCTTCCCGCCAAGCTCCCCAATCTCCTCATGAACGGCGCCTCCGGCATCGCGGTCGGCATGGCGACGAACATCCCACCGCACAACCTCGTGGAGCTCGTCGATGGCATCGTCGCGGTCATCGACGACCCAGACATTCCGGACGAGAAGCTCCTCACCATGATACACGGGCCCGACTTCCCGACCGGTGGCATCATCTTCGGGCGGAGCGGTGTGCGCGACGCGTACCTGACCGGCCGCGGCCGCATAGTCGTGCGCGCGCGCGCCAACATCGAGGTGCATGCCAACGATAGCGAGAGCATCATCATCACCGAAATCCCGTTCATGGTGAACAAGTCCAGCCTGATCGAGAACATCGCCAACCTCGTCCGCGAGGGCAAGGTCACCGGCATACGCGACCTTCGGGACGAGTCGGACCGCGACGGCATCAGGGTCGTCATCGACATGAAACGTGACGCGCAGGCGAACGTTATCCTGAACCAGCTCTACAAGAGCACGCAGATGCAGACCACGTTCGGGACGATCCTTCTGGCGCTCACCAACAACATTCCGAAGATCATGACTCTGAAGGAGATGCTCAGCTACTACATCGCGCACCGCGAGGAGGTCATCGTCAGGCGGACGAAGTTCGACCTGGCCAAGGCGGAGGCACGGGCGCACATCCTCGAGGGGCTCAAGAAAGCGCTGGACCACATAGACGAGATAATCCAGCTCATCAAGAAGTCGAAGGACGTGGACCACGCCCGCGCGCAGCTGATGAAGACATTCAAGCTCTCGGAGATACAGTCCCAGGCGATCCTGGACATGA
>JBDRTQ010000211.1:0-4385 GCA_043823885.1 Candidatus Eiseniibacteriota bacterium
CTGGCGTCGCTCCTCTACATGGCAGCCGCCATAGGCTTCTCAGGATCCATCGTCTTCTACGAGTCGCTGCTCCCGCACATCACGACCAAGAAGACCATCGACGCAGTGTCGTCACGCGGATACGCCATCGGCTACCTGGGCGGCGGGACACTGCTCGCCATCAACGTGCTGTGGGTGATGAACCCGCACCGGTTCGGCATGCCGGACGTCACGTTCGCCCTCAAAGCGTCCTTCCTTAGCGTCGCCATCTGGTGGGCGCTCTTCTCCATCCCTTTCTGCCTGAGGGTGCCGGAGCCACCCGTCGTGAACGGGAGGCACAACGGGGGGGCCAGGCGCGCCGTTCTGGCCGAGGGGTTCTCGCGCCTGAGTCGCACCTTCAGAGAAGTCAGGAAGTACCGGCAGCTTCTGGTATTCCTGTTCGCATTCTGGGTCTACAGCGACGGCATCGGGACGATCATCCGCATGGCCACGGCCTACGGGGACGAGATCGGCATCGGCATCACCGACATGACCCTCGCCCTCGTCATCACTCAGTTCGTTGCCGTCCCCTTCACCTTCCTGTTCAGCAGGCACGCGGGCAGGTTCGGGGCGAAGCGCTCGATCCTCGTCACTCTGATTGTCTACAGCGCGGTCAGCATCAGCGCCTTCTTCATGCGGACGGCCTTCCACTTCTACATCCTCGCGATCGTGGTCGGCACGGTCCAGGGCGGCGCCGGCGCGCTGTCGCGTTCGCTCTTCGGCGCGATGGTCCCGAAGAGCCGCTCGGCGGAGTTCTTCGGGTTCTTCAGCTTCTCGGCCAAATTCGCGGGCATCTTCGGGCCCGCTCTCTTCGGACTGGTCAGCCATCTGGCCGGCGCGAGCAGGTTGTCCATCGTTTCCGTGGTCGTCTTCTTCATCGCGGGTGCCATCCTGCTCTCCCGCGTCGACGTCGAGGAGGGGATGCGCGTGGCCCGCGAGGCCGACCGCGACGACGAATCTGGCGAGATAGCCGTGCTCAGTCCCAGGATCCCCGCGTAGCTCACACCTCACACCACATCGAATGAAACCACCCGCGCCTGCGTAGTGTCTTACAGGGCGACAGGCAGCCCAGGCTCGCATAATGGATTGAACGGAGGCTCACAATGTCCGAGAACATACGCGTCGAGGAGTTCGAAGTCACCGGCGAGAAGCTCATCGCGACCGTCAAGGAGATCGTCCGGCAGGGGAACATCAGGCGCGTCATCATCAAGAGTGAGGGTGGGGAGAGCCTCATCGAATTCCCCCTGACGCTGGGCGTTGCAGGCGCTCTGATACTCACGCAGCTGGCGGCGATCGGCGCCATTGCGGCGCTCGTCACCAAGTGTTCGATAGTCGTCGAGAAGGTCGTCGAGGAAGATGAGGCATGATTCATTCGGGCGATGACGACAAGTGGGCCTGAGGTCCACACGTGGTGAGTCGACGGACGAGGGGGACGCAGGAACGACCGCGCGAAGAAAAAACTTGCGTTCCGTTTCAACCTCCGTGTAAGGTCCGCGGTCATATGCAAAGAGGCGCCGATAGTCGTGTCTGACAGAGATGGGGCGAGGCGCCGGTAAGCAGTACACTCAAGACAACGTTCGTGCTATCCAGACCCATGAACCCTCGAGAGGAGGCGCCGGGTGATTGAGCAGAGACGACCGATACACTCGAGACCGCACCTCGAGGGCCCACCTTCGTAGCTAGTCTTTCTAATTAGCCAAGGTGTAAGCATAGCGGCCCCTCAACCAGTGCGGGGCCTGCAACTCGTTGCTGCCGATCTCGAGAGCGTATCGGGCGGTGGAACATTCTGTCCGCGCCCGGCGAGTGCGGACAGAGCAGCGGGCAGGCCCGGTATTTCGAGCGCTAACGAGGAGCACACCATGGCTAAGAACATGTCAACACATGCGAGGTACCGCTTCGCCCCCACGGCTTTCGCCGCGGGGCCGGCAAACACGACACTTGAACTCACAACTGAAGCGGGCGCAACGCGCTCGCGCGAGAGGAAAGACAGGACATGGAGCATCTAGTCAGAGCACACGACGAGAGCGACAGGCTGTATCAAAGCCTGGTCGACCGAAAGGAACCACAACACGAGGATTGCCAATCATGACGATACGACCGTTCAACTTCAGCGACACCGACTACCAGGCGCTCTCGGACGTCTCGAACGCCGTCTGGCCCGACAGGCCGAGCGTGCCGCAGGCCACCAGGGAGAACGACAAGCGGCGCGACCCGAAGTACTACTTCCAGCGTCTGGTCGTGGAGAGCGGCGGGGAGATCATTGCCAGCGCCATCTACGGCGAGTCCGACTGGACTCACGTGCCCGGGAAGTTCTTCATCAGCATGCAGGTCCACCCGGACCACCAGAGGAAGGGGACCGGGACGGCGCTCTACGACCACGTCATGAAGGATCTGGCGGATCGCGGTCCCACGATCTTCGAGTCCCACGCCCGGGAGGACAGGTCTGAGGGTATGAGCTTCCTGGAGAAGCGGGGCTACAAGAGGACGCTGCGCGACCAGGTCTCAGAGCTCGCGGTCGCCGACTTCGATCCTGCGCCGTTCGCCTGGACCGCCGACCGAATGGCGGAGGCCGGGGTCGAGATACGAACCGTAGTGGAACTCGAGGCCGACGGGGTCGACTGGAAGCGGGACGTGTGGGAGCTGGAGTACGAGCTTCTACAGGATGTTCCGACCGACGACCCGGTGACCAGGCAGCCGTTCGAGCGTTGGCTGGAGTGGCTGACGCACCCGGCGTATCTCCCGGAGGCGTTCTTCATCGCGATCACGGACGGCAGGTTCGTCGGCATGACGAGCCTGTGGCAGTCCCTCGCCGAGAAGGACAAGCTCCACACGGAGCTGACGGCCGTGGTGAGAAGCCTGCGCCGGAAGGGGATAGCGACCGCGCTCAAGGTGCGCGCCATCGAGTTTGCGCGCGACCGCGGAGCCCGGGTCATCAGGACGGACAACGAGGAGAACAACCCGATGTACAACCTCAACGTTCGTCTCGGCTTCAGACCCGTGCCGGCGTGGTGGACCTACAGGAAAGAACTCAACAACACAAACGAGGACAAACGACCATGATGAAGATACGCAAGTTCAAGAAGACCGACGGGGACTACCAGGCGATACTCGACATCCAGAACACGCTGTGGCCCGACGAGGCGCAGAGCGTCGCGGAGCTCAGGTACGAGGACGAGAGCCGTGATCCGGAGTACACCCACGAGCGATTCCTGGGAGAGATGGACGGGAAGATCGTGGCGTCCGGCATCTACGCGCACTGCAGCTGGAGCCACGTCCCGGGCAAGTACCTGGTGTCCGTCGACGTGCATCCCGACTACCACAGACAGGGACACGGTGATCAGTTCTTCGACTTCCTGATGAGTGAACTCGGCAGTCTGGACGCCGACGCGCTCGTCACGTGGACGCGCGACGACAAGCCCGACTACGTCCGCTTCATCACGTCGCGCGGGTTCGAGTTCTCGATGCGCTACGCCGTCTCGAGGCTCGACGTCCAGGCGCTCGACCTGTCGGAGTTCACATGGACGCCCGCCAGGATGCAGGAGCACGGCGTCGAGATCCTGTGTCTGACGGAACTCGCCGAGATCGATCCGGACTGGAAGCGCGGCTGGTACGACGTCGCGTGGGAGCTCTTCCAGGACGTGCCGTCGGTCGACGAGGTCACGAGGCCGTCGTTCGAAACCTGGTGCAAGCGGTTCGAGAGCCCGGGTTACCGGATGAACATGCACTGGTTCGCTCGCGACGGTGACAGGCTCGTGGGCTACACCGGTCTCTGGTTGTCCGAAGCGGACCCGGCGAAGATCAACACGGGACTGACGGGCGTCGTCAGGAGCCACAGGCGGAAGGGTATCGCCACGGCGCTCAAGGTCCACGGGTTCTCGCGCGCCAAGGAACTCGGTGCCGGGCTGATCGAGACGGACAACGAGGAGAACAACCCGATGTTCGATCTCAACATGCGGTTGGGCTTCAAGCCCGCTCCCGCGTGGACCGAATTCCGGCGCCCGTTCGCAGACGCGCAGGTCGAAGGCCGGGCCGTCGAAGCGGCGGAGGGCGCATAGAGGAAGCACGGGGAACATCATGAAGCTCACGATGAGAACATACGAGGCACCCGACTTCTGGAGGATCCGCGGGTTCCTGCGCGAGACCTTCCTGTTGAACGGGCACGAAGAACTCAACTGGCAGGCGTACCGGTTCGAATACTGGGTGTGGCACGGCGTGGCCAACCTCGGCCAGGGACCGCTTTCGGAGAGGGTCTGCCTGTGGGAGACACCGGAGGGCAAACTCGCGGCGGTGCTGAACGCCGAGAGCAAAGGTAACTCCTACATCCAGATGCATCCGGAGTTCCGGACTGAGGAACTCGAACGGGAGAT
>JBDRTQ010000212.1:0-2304 GCA_043823885.1 Candidatus Eiseniibacteriota bacterium
CGTGACGGCTCGCCGGACTCTGTCTTGTCGGGACCTCCGCGGGGAATCTTCCTGCTCACGTTGCCGTCCCGTCAGAGCGCCGCAAGCGCGCCGCAGCAATGAACGCCGTCATGTCCGGATGAAGGCCCGCGGTGAGATCAACCAGCGCGCCGCTCCGCGGATGCTCGAAGCGAAGCTGCGCGTGGTGCAGCGCGTGACGCGGCAGCACCAGATGCGACAGGACATCGGGGTCGTCCGGGTTCGCCACCATTCTCCTCAGAAGATGGGCCGGCAGACCGTAGGCCTTGTCACCCACGATGGGGTGCCCGGACACCTCCAGATGCACGCGCAGCTGGTTCGTCCGCCCGGTGTGGGGTCTCGCCTCCATCACCGTCACTCCGTCGAGCCGCTCGATAACGCGCAGAACCGTGCGGGCGGGCTTGCCGAGGCGGGCGTCGACCACCATCCGAGGGATCGGGTGCTGCTTCCCTATCTTCCTGAGCGGCGCGTCGACCGTGAATTCGTCCCTGTCGGGTGACCCGCGCACGACTGCGACGTACCGCTTCTCGACGCGCCCCTCCCGAAACGCCTCCCCCAGCGCGCGGGCCGTCTCGATGTTCCTTGAGAGTATGACGAGCCCGCTCGTTTCCCGGTCCAGCCTGTGGACCAGGTCGAGCTTCCCGCCGAAGTCCTCTCGCAGACGAGCCACCAGCGTGTGGCGAACGTACTTCCCGCTGGCGTGAACCGGGATGTTCCCCGACTTGGAGACGACAAGGATGTCGTCGTCGTCGTGGACCACGTCGTAGGAGAAGTCTACCGGCGGCTCGATGACGTCTATCTGGTACTCGACCGTGTCCCCCACGTGCACGGTATCACCGGCGCTGCCGACGATGCCGTTCAGCCAGATGTGCCCGGACGCGAGGCGTGTCAGCCACACGTCATGCGGAAGGTAGCGGAAACGGTGCGTCAGAAAATCGTCGAGCTTCCAGCCGTTGTGGAAGCTGTCGACCCTGGACTCAAAGCGGTAGAGTATTGGCACCTCCAGCCGTTCGGGAGCCGGAACCACGCTCCCTCCGGATCCACGCCATTGCGCGACCCGGCACCGACCGGGAATCCTCCACCAGCAGATAGAGGCTCGGCACGAGCACCAGAGTGATGATGGTGGCAAAGGCGATCCCGCATCCCAGCGAGACGGCCATCGGGATCATGAATCGCGCCTGACGGGACGTCTCGAAGATCATGTGAAGAGGTCAGATGTAATGGCGCCGCTTGTGCTGACATTCGCCGAGAGACCGATGCGCGGGAAGCGGTCAGCGCCCGCCTTGCGGGCCAGGGCCTCTGCCTGGCTTAGCCGATCCCAGGACATGGCCAGGCTCGGGCTGCCCGACGGCGAAGCCGGCCGTGCCCGCTGCCATCAGAGCCAGCAGAGCGACGGACAACGCCCGACGTATCGTACGGTTCATCGTGCTCCTTCACCGTCCTCCCTCACTCCGGCCTCCCTGAGCTCCATATCACGGCGCAGTCTCTCGATGCCGGCGAGAGCGAAATCAAACATCCGCTCCGCCATCCGCTCCGGATCGAACTCGAACGTCGCATGAGGCATGTGCCTGGCGTGGCGCGCGAACCGCCTGAGGCCTACTCCGAGCGACGGCGCCAGGACCATGAGGCGGCACAGGACGAGGTCTTCTTCTCTGGTTCCCGTGCCCAGCAATTCCCTCATCAGAGACTCGAAGTACGCGTCGTGCAGCCCTGCCACCCGCGCGCGCGCTCCTCGAAGAAACCCCTGAGGCTCCGTGATCTCGAACGCCATCAGGCGCGTGAACCTCCCTGCCGGGCCCGGATCAAAGGCGCGCAGCAGGAGCGAGCGCATGAATATTCTGAGCCTCTCTTCAGGGTGAGGATTCCCATCTTTCGGTTGGAGCGGATACGCCTCCAGGGCGGCCGCGAGCGCGTGCTTCCACACTTCACAGTAGAGATTCTCTTTGTCCCCGAAGTAGTAGTTGACCGCCGCGCGGTTCGCCCCGGCCGCCTCACAGATCTTCGCCACGGTGCCCTCGTGGTAGCCCTCTCTGGCGAAGACGTCGCAGGCCGCCTCGAGCACCAGCGCTTTCGTGGCCCTACTGTTCTTCCCGTTTGCCTCCATATTCAACCCCCCGTTTGAAATGTTAATTTGAATCATTCATTTATCACTGTCAAGCCCCACTTGCCGGATTCCAAGGATTCCAGCGTGGCCGCCACGGACGAGCCCCCGGGGGGCAATCCCGGGGGCTCGTCCGTATCAACGTCTCACTGAATCGCGCGGTCGCGGAAGCGGTGCCCGCTCCC
>JBDRTQ010000213.1:0-2465 GCA_043823885.1 Candidatus Eiseniibacteriota bacterium
GCCTGGGGAAGAGCGTCGATGCTGTTGACTCCTACAGGCGCGCCGACAAGCTGCACGTTCGACCCTAGCGCCGGCAGGGAAGGAGTTCGCCCTTTCATGTCCCCAGTTCGCGTTGCCTTCTCTACCCTGCTCGCGCTGTCGCTGCTCCTCCCGGTCATCGCTCCGGCCGCGGGGCCTGCCGTCTCGGTTCCGGCCGCGGGGCGCACCGCCGCGGCTCCGTCCGACGGGGCACCCGCCACGCGGAAGCCGCCGGCCGACGTGCCGCTGAACCACTGGTCCTATCCGCTGCTCGAAAGACTCCAGGCCCGAGGTGTCCTCGACCTGGACCTGTCGACGCGACCGGTGTCCCGCTCGGACGTCGCCGCGGCGATCGCCGCGGCTCTGAACTCCGACATTCCGGCGTCCGGTCCTCTCAGCGAGAGGGAGCTGTGGATCCTGTCCAGGCTCGAGGCCGAGTTCGTCCGGGGCGAGGTCGACTCGCCCGCCTTCAGCACGGGCACGGACGCGGCCTCGTTCGGTCTGGGCGTCAGAGCGTTCACGCAAGTTCGCTACGGCGGTGATGCGGTCGAGCTCAGCCTATGGCCGGGAACCGCGCCCGGCGGGATCACGCCCCTTCGGGACGTGGGCGTCGAGGATGACGCCGAGGCGCAGCTCGATGTCGCGTCCGACATCGACTACGAGCTGTGGGGCGGAGTCGAAGGACTAGTTGGCTTCTACGCCGACAGTCAGCTGCTTCTCGGCGGGCAGGACGGAGCGCGGCAGGTACGTCTCTCGAGCAGGGTGCGGACCTGGCGAGGCGTCTCCGCCTCTTCCGAACGGGCCTACCTGAAGCTCTCCCGGCCGAGCTACTCCATGGTACTCGGGCGACGCGGGACCGCGTGGGGGCGCTCCAGGTGGGGGCGACTGATGTTGTCGGGAACGGCGCCCACCTTCGATCAGCTGGACGTGAAGTACTCGGCGGGTCCGCTCTCTTTCGAGGCGATGCACGCGCTCCTGGAGTACGAGGAACTTGGCACCGAGACCGACCTCGATGATTCGGAGAGCTCGTATCTTGCCGCTCACCGGATGGTCGTGCGTGGAGGGTGGGGGAGCGTCGGGGTGGGCGAGGCCGTCGTGTACAACTCCGTGCTTCCCGATCCGGTCTATGCCAACCCGCTCATGCCCTACTACCTCGCGCAGCACAACGAGCGCAACAACGACAACGTCCTCTGGCTGCTGGACGGCGTGTATAACGTCCGCCCGGGCGTGACGGCGTACGCGGAATTTCTCATCGACGACCTCCAGTACGAGAGGTCGACCGACAGCCCCGACAAGTACGGCGCGACGGTCGGCGGGGCCTGGTACGGCGCGGTCCGCGGTTTCGACGCCGAACTGACCGTGGAGTACACGAACGTGCGCAACTGGACCTACACGCACAAGTACACCGAGCACAGGTTCGCGCATGACGGAGTGCCCATCGGCTTCGAACTGGGACCGGACGCCGACAGGCTACGGGCCGAGTTCGTGTTCCATCCGGCGGTGAAGTGGTCGGTGGGGACCACAATGGAGCGCGCGCGAAAGGGTCACGGACGGATCACCGACCCGTTCGAGCCGGGCGAGAACCCCGAGCCCACGTTCCCGTCGGGCGTCGTCGAGACGACGAGCAGGGTGGCCGTCGAACTGGGATATCAGAGCCTGGAAGGGCTGTCGGCCGGACTCGGGGCGTCGTTCGAGTCGGTCGTGAACGTGGGGAACCTCCTTGGTAAGGACGACGACGGATGGGAGTTCTGGGCCGGCGTTGAGTTCCGCATCTAAGGCGGCCGCGCTGGTCGAACTTCTCCGTCCGGTGAACGGACTGATGGCGGCGGTCGCCGTGCTTGTGGGCGCTCATGTGTCGCGTTCTCCGACGTTCTGGGGACCGGCGCTCGCGGGCGCCGCGGCCGCGTTCGCCGCGTCGGGCGCATCCAACGCGCTGAACGACCGTCTCGACGTCGCATCGGACGTCATCAACCGTCCGGGCAGACCGGTCCCGTCCGGACGCCTGACGCTGGCGGCGGCCTCTACGGCGGCGTGCGTGTTCGGCGCCGCGTCGATCGCGCTGGCCGCGTTGATAGGACCGAGGGCGGTGGTACTCGCGCTGTCGTGGCTGGTCCTGACGACGCTCTACTCCGCGACCCTCAAGGGCGTACCGCTGGCCGGCAACGCGACGGTGGCGCTCGTGGCGTCCACGCCGTTTCTCATGGGCGGGTTCTCGCAGGACAAGCATCTGCTCGCGATCGTTCCGTGCGCGCTTGCGTTCTTCGTTCACCTCGCGCGAGAGATCGTCAAGGACGTGGAGGACGTCGAGGGCGACGAGGCCGCGGGAGCAAGGACCTTCGCGGTCAGGCGCGGCGACGCTGCTTCCTTCGCGGTGGTGCGCGGCGTCCTGATCGCCCTGATAGCGCTGTCGGCGCTGCCGTTCGTGTTCGGGATCTACGGCTGGGGCT
>JBDRTQ010000214.1:0-5934 GCA_043823885.1 Candidatus Eiseniibacteriota bacterium
AGTCGCAAGTCTGCTCGTGTGGTCGGGCCGATCGTCACTTGACTGCGCGCCCGCCGCCGAACGCTGCGTGCGTCGCGACGGCCCGACGCCGCGTCGCACGGCCGTCCCCGCGGGCCAGAGTTCTTCATCATCCAGGACCCGGGAGGCAGGTTGCCGAGGCTTTTCTTTTCAGTAGATGTACACGGTGCGAACAGTGTCTGGAGGAAGTGGCTCAAGATGCCGGGCTATCACGGTGTGGATGCCCTGCTGCTCTGCGGTGACCTGACCGGGAAGTCGCTGGTTCCCATCATCGACCAGGGGAACGACACGCACAGAGCCTTCTACTTCGGGAAGAACTGGTCGCTGAGTTCGAGTACCGAGGTCGATGAAATGGAACAGCTCATCAACGACGCGGGGGCCTACGCGCTCCGCTGCGACCGCGACCGCGTTGCCGAGCTGCAAGACGACCCGTCCGAGGTCGAGGCGCTCATGATGGGAATGATCAAGGACCGCATCGCGCAGTGGATGGAAATGCTGATCGAACAGGTGGATCTCTCGAGCGTTGACGTCATCGTGATGCCCGGGAACGACGACGACTGGGACATCGACGAGGTCATCAAGTCGTTTGTCGACCGCGGCGTCACTTGGTGTCTGGACGGGCCGGTCGACGTGCTGGGCATACCGATGATCAGCCTCGACTACGTGAATCCCACACCGTGGGACACGCCACGCGAGGACTCGGAGAAGGGCATGGCGAAGCGGATCCAGCGACTCGTGAAACAGCTCGACGACCCGCGTCGGTCGATCTTCAACCTGCACGCGCCCCCGCACGGTACGATGCTCGATCTCGCACCAGAGCTGGACGCAAGCAAGAAGCCAGTGACGATCGCCGGGCAGGTCAACTTCGAGCACGTGGGGAGCAAGGCGGTGACCGAGGCGATCGAGCGCTACCAGCCGCTCATGGGACTGCACGGCCACATCCACGAGTCCTACGGGCACGACTCGATCGGTGATACGCCGGTGATCAACCCCGGTTCCGAGTATGGAGAGGGCATCCTGCGCGGCTACGTCATAGAGATCGAGAACGGTCTCGTCGTCAATCAATGGAAGGTCGAAGGATAGGAGCAGCCATCAGTATTCCGCTCATCGCAGAGGGCGCAGAGCTGACGCGGGCGGTTCTCGAGGAGCAGGAGCGCCGGTTCGTCGAGGTGCTCAGGTCTATTCTCGAGAAGGCCGAACAGCATGACGCGACCATGAGGGTCATAGGTTCTCTTGCGTTCCGGCTGGTGTGTCCAGACTTCAAGCGACTCGAGTACGACAACAAGCGCTACCTCACCGACGTGGACTTCGTGACCTACGGCAAAGAGATCGCCCGCGTTCAGGACACCTTCTTCGACCTGGGCTGGAGCGAGAACCAGAACGTCCTCCGTCTCTTCGGGGACAAGCGCCGCATCTTCTATCATCCGAGCGAGCCCGTGCACTCGGACGTCTTCATAGACAAGCTGAGGTTCTGTCACGAGATCGACTTCCGTGGCCGCCTCGAGATCGAGGATGTGACCATAAGCCTGGTCGATCTGCTGTTGGAGAAGCTCCAGATCGTGGAGATCAACCGCAAGGACCTCGTCGACATGATGATGCTCCTCAGGCAGCACGGGATCTCCGAGGACGGTTCCGACGTACACCAGATAGACGGCGCCTATCTGGCCTCCCTGTGCGGGTCAGACTGGGGCTTCTGGCGTACGGCGACGATGAACCTGCGCAAGACCTCCAAACTCGCGCTCGAATATCTGGATCCCGACGACGCGGAGCCGGTGATCGTGAGGCTCAGGCTCCTCTGGCGTCTGGTGGACGATGCGCCCAAGAGCCTCAAGTGGCGCGCGCGCTCGAGAATCGGAGACAGGGTCAGATGGTACACGGAGGTCGAGGAAGTTGAACGGAACTGAGCCGGGGTCTGGACACCCAAGGGCTTCGTTCTGCACATTTGCGAGACAGGACGAGAGGATATGAAAACTGCATCAGATGCGATCGAACTGCGGAGGGAGCTTCACCGCACGGCCGAGCTCTCGGGCGGTGAGGCGCACACGGCAGAGATCGTTCGGGAGTACTTGAGCGCGCTCGCCCCCAAGGCCGTCTTGACCGGCCTGGGCGGGCACGGTGTGGCGGCCGTCTACGATGGTGCGGGGAGCGGGCCGCGAGTCATGGTCCGCTGCGAACTTGATGCTCTTCCCATTCCGGAGGCGGCGGATCGCGCTGACGCGTCCGAGACTCCGGGCGTGTCGCACAAGTGCGGGCACGACGGCCACATGGCGATCGTGGCGTCGCTTGCCGCGCTTCTGCACGAGAAGCCCCCAGCGCGCGGCTCGGTCGTGCTTCTGTTCCAGCCCGCGGAGGAAACCGGGGCCGGAGCTCGGCTCGTCCTTGATGACCCTGCCTTCTCGGAGATCCGACCGCAAGTGGCATTGGCTCTGCACAACGTTCCCGGCTATCCGCTTGGCAGCGTCCTGCTGAGGGACGGCGTCTTCGCATCCACCGCGCGGAGCCTCCTCGTGAAACTCGAGGGTAGGACGTCGCATGCAGCCGAGCCGGATAGGGGACTGAGTCCGGTCTCAGCTCTCGCGGAGATCCTGAGCATCTGGCCTACAGCTCGGCATTCGGTCAAGTCGATGGCCCTTGTTACCGTGGTGCACGCACGTCTGGGGGAGCCCGCTCTCGGAACGAGTCCGGGAAAGGCGATAGCGATTGCCACGCTGCGGGCGCAGAGCAACGGTGTAATGGAGAGGCTTGCTGAGCGGTGCCAGTACCTGGCCGAGCGATCGGCGGAAGCTCACGGCCTCTCCGTGAGGTCGGAGTGGCTTGAGGAGTTCCCCTGCACCGGAAGCGACCCCTCCGTGAATCGCGTCGTGGAACGGGCCGCTCTCGACGCGGGCCTCACGGTGGAACATCTTGCGGATCCTTTTGCGTGGACCGACGACTTCGGGCACTTCACCGATGAGATCGGCGGAGCGATGTTCGGCTTCGGGTCTGGCGAGCGCAACGCATCGCTTCACCATCCGGACTACGTGTTCCCGGACGAGCTGATACCGATGGGCGCGGACCTCTTTCGACGGATAGTCGACTACGCCCTGTCAATGGGACGAATCGGGAGATGATATCTGGAGGAGAGCCGTTGGACGCAGGCAGCCGGATAGTCCTCGATGAGAGAGCGCTCCACAAGAATCTGCGCTTTCTCAGGAAGACGATCGGGAAGAACGTCCTCTTCTCGTCCGTCATCAAGGGCAACGCATACGGACACGGAATCGAGGCCTTCGTGCCGATGGCCGAGTCGTGTGGTGTTCGCCACTTCTCGGTCTTCACTGCGGACGAGGCACTCCGAGCTCACCGGGCGAGCACGGAGAACAGCCGGATTCTCGTGTTGGGCTTCATCGCCGACGAGGAGCTGGAGTGGGCCGTTGAACAGGGGGTGTCGTTCTACATCTTCGAGAGCGGTAGGATGAAGGCAGCTCTTGAGGCGGCCCGGCGCACGGGCAGACCGGCGAGGATTCACCTGGAGCTCGAGACCGGCATGCACAGGACGGGCCTCGAAGGCCGGGAGCTTGAAGAGGCCGTTGAGCTGGTGCTTCGAAACAAGCAGCTTCTAGAAGTAGAGGGTGTCTGCACGCATCTGGCGGGTGCCGAGAGTATCAGCAACCACGTCAGAGTCATGGGGCAAGTTGAGCGCTTCAAGGAGTTGTGTGAGCGACTTCGCTCCAACGGATTGGAGTTCGGGCTCCGTCATGTGGCTTCATCTGCCGCTCTCCTGACGTATCCTGAGACCGCTATGGACATGGTCCGCTGTGGGATCGCTCAGTACGGTTTCTGGCCGAGCACCGAGACGAGAATGCACCATGTGCTCAATCATGGGGCCAGGGACGGAGCGACCAGAAGGGATCCTCTCAAGCGCGTGCTCACCTGGAAGAGCTGCGTGATGGGGCTGAAGAACGTGGAGCCGGGGCACTTCATAGGGTACGGTGCGTCATATCAGTCGACCAGGCGCCAGCGCATCGCGGCGGTCCCGATCGGCTACTTCACGGGGTTCCCTCGCGACCTCAGTAACAAGGGACACATGCTGATTCGCGGGCGCCGCGCGACGGTCGTAGGACGCGTCAACATGAGCATAGTGCTGGTAGACGTCACGCACATCCCCGGTGTGGAGAGGGGAGACGAGGTCGTGGTGATAGGGAAGCAGGGAAGGGGCACCATCTCCGTGGCCTCCTTCAGCAGCATGGCTGACGTGCTCAACTACGAGGCGCTGGTCCGGCTGCCCTCGGAGATCCCCCGAGAGATTATCCCCGACACAGGAGCCCCGTACGCCAACTGAGAGGGAGAACTGATGTCAGCTCACAACGAAGAAACAGGGTCGAGCGACTCACTGGATATGATCCGCGCCGACACCTACGATGGACTTCCTGCGTGGCTGTCTCGCGAGGCTCTCGGCAAGTTCCTTCACGAGAGCCTCAAGCCATACGAGGACCCCTGCGAGGTGATCCTGGACGGTCTGGACTACGCGTTGGGCGAGGATCCCTGCAAGGACGGCTTCGTCATTGTTGCCCACGCGGGGGCGAGTCTGCTCGGGGCGGTAGTGATGCTGCGCACGGGAATGAGCGGATACGTCCCCGAGAACCTGCTGCTGTTCATAGCGGTCGGCCCCGATTCCCGCGGGCAGGGCGTAGGAGGAGCGCTTCTCCGTCGCGTGTTCGACGAGTGTGAGGGGCAGGTGAAGCTCCATGTCGAGCACGACAATCCCGCTCGGCGCCTGTATGAGCGCAGCGGGTTCACGGCCAAGTACCTGGAGATGAGGTGGTCGCGTGAATAGGATCACAATCGACCTCGATGCGCTCCACCACAATCTCAGCGCGATTCGCAATTTGGTGGACGAGCACGGGGCAACGCTTACCGTCGTGACCAAGGCTCTCTGCGGGCACAGGGAGACGCTGCAGGCCCTTCTGGAGCTTGGAGTGGACTCGATGTCCGATTCCAGGCTCGACAATCTCGAGACGATCAGGGAGATCGCGCCGGAGATGGAGACCTGGTACCTGAGACCGCCTCACAGCTCGGCTATCGACGACGTCGTGCGGCTGTCCAACGTCTCGCTGAACACCGAGCTCGAGATCATCAAGGAGCTGGACGAGGAGGCTGGTAGGCAGGGCGTCGTTCATCAGGTCGTCATCATGATTGAGCTCGGCGACCTGAGAGAGGGCCTCCTGCCCGGGAAGCTGTCCCAGACGTATAAGCAGATCTTCCAGCTGCCGTACACGAACGTGATCGGGATCGGCGCGAATCTCGGGTGCCTGGGGGGAGTCGTGCCCTCCATAGACAAGTTGATGCAGCTCGTGCTCTACCGGGAGCTCCTTGAGCTCAAGTTCGAGCGCGAGCTCCCCCTGATTTCCGCCGGCTCCAGTTCGTCGCTGCCCCTGCTCATGGACGGCAGTCTGCCGAAGCAGATCAACCACTTCCGAGTAGGCGAGTCGCTCTTCCTTGGGACAGATCTCATGCTGGGCGGAACGCTCGAGGGGCTGAGAGGTGACGCCGTCAGGCTCGAGGCGGAGATCGTCGAGATCAAGGAGAAGGGCATGGTGCCGCTGGGTGAGACCGCCCAGATGACGCCCTTCCAGCCGATCGAGGATGGAGAGGAGACTGACCCCGGGCAGCGCGGCTACAGGGCCATCGTCGCTGTCGGACAGGTCGACACGGATGTCGGCGGGTTGACACCGGTGAACGAGGACTTCCGTATCGCGGGAGCGAGCAGCGACCTGACCGTCCTCAACGTGGGGGAGGAGAAGGAGGGGCTGTCCGTCGGCGACTCCATAGGTTTCCGCGTCGCCTACTCCTCGTTCGTGCGACTGATGGCGAATCCCTATACCGACAAGGTCCTCCTGCGTTCCGAGGCCTAGCGCGGCGTTGGGGAACTTCACGGCG
>JBDRTQ010000215.1:0-2260 GCA_043823885.1 Candidatus Eiseniibacteriota bacterium
ACCGCCTCGGTGATTTTGCCGGGAATGCTCTCCAGAGTCAACAAGCGGCCGAAGCAGGTGGCGCCGGCCACGATGATGAGAAGTCCCACCAGCCTCAGCGCGGAGATCTGTTCTCCGAGCAGCAGCCACGAGGCCACGAACACGATGACGTACGCGAGGCTTACCATCGGGTACGCCAGGCTCAGGTCGACGTTCGAAACGACCGCTATCCAGAGGACGGCGCTGATGCCGTAGCAGAGAAAGCCGATCGCCACCTGCGGCGTCTTGAGGATCGGGATCAGCTGCGCCCACACGCTCGTAGCGCTGACCTCACCGTAGATCTGCATTCCCTTCTTCATGACGATCTGGCCCGTGGCGCCGAGCATGACCGCCAGAATGATCAGAGGAATTCCCTTCATGTGGGTCCCCTTCCGCTGCCGTTGCCGAGTCGATCAGTTGGTGGTCGCGCCGCCCCGGTTCCTGATGGCCTTCCGGCCCGCCGTTATCATCCGAAGGTAGCGCTTGATCGTGTCCGTTATGTCCATCTTGCTCGCCCCGCCCTTGAGGTCGTACCTGAGTACGAGAGGCACCTCGGCCACGCGCGAAGGCAGGTATGCCAGCCTGAGAAGGACCTCGGCAGAGGCGACGAATCCGGTCTCGGTGATGAGGTTGTCTCCGTGTGCCTCGAACGCCCGGGCGAGTGCGGCCCCCCTGTAGGCCCTGAACCCGCACGAGTAGTCTCGCGCGCCCTCGACGGGCAGGAAGAGCCTGAGCGTCATGCTCGCCCCTCTGCTCAGAATGCTGCGAAGGAGCGAGAGCCCGACTTCCTCACCGCCGGGCGCGTATCGCGAGGCGATGACGACGTCGTAGCCCTCCTCGAGCTTCTCGAGCATCGAGGGGATGACAGCCGGGTCGTGCGTGTTGTCCGCGTCCATTCCCACGAGGACGCCGTCCCGCCCGACCAGCTCGCTGCCGCGCCTGAACCCCGTCTTGAGAGCAGCGCCCAGACCCTTGTTGGTCCCGTGCGCGGCGACGGTCAGCGGCAGTCCGAGCGACCTGGCGGTCTCCTCGGCACGCTCGACCGTGCCGTCCGTACTGCCGTCGTCGACGAGAAGGACGCTCGAATCCCCGTCGATACCCTCGAACGTCTGCGCGATCCGCGACAGGAGCGGCGCGATCGCGTCCACCTCGTTGTATGCGGGCAGCATCACAACCAGCATCAGTTACCCTCCGGCCTTCCGCCGCGTGAGCCCATCGCGGCGCCCGAACGCTCTGGTTGGAACTCAACGGGGCGGCGCGCGCCCGGCAGCTCGAACTCGCAGGCGATAGCGTCGGCGATCCTCGAGCTGGCCTTGCCGTCCCCGTAGGGATTGACCGCCCCCGCCATCGCGTCGTAGGCCGCGCCGTCGGTAAGAAGCTCCGTCATGTGTTCGACTATTCTGTTCCTGTCGGTCCCGACCAGCCGCACGGTCCCGGCCTCGACCGCCTCCGGGCGCTCCGTCTCGTTGCGAAGCACGAGCACGGGCTTGCCAAGCGACGGCGCCTCCTCCTGCAACCCTCCGGAGTCGGTAACGACCATGAACGACTCCCGCATGATCCTGACGATGGACACGTAGGACAGGGGCGGGAGCAGGAGAACGCGCTCGTGACCACCCAGGATGTCGTGAGCGACGCGCTGCACGTTCGGGTTCAGGTGCACGGGGTAGACTATGTGCACGTCGCGGAACGCGTCGGCGACGTCCCTGAGCGCGTGGCATATGTTCTCCAGGGGCTCACCGTGGTTCTCCCGGCGGTGGGCCGTCACCAGAACGACGCGGCCGCCGGTGGGCGCCCCTGATTCGTCGTCGTATGAGCGTCCCGCCACGTCCAGGAGCGCGTCGATCACGGTGTTGCCGGTTATCGTGATGGAGTCCTCCGAGACTCCCGAAGCACGCAGGTTCGCGGCGGCTCTGGCGGTCGGCGCGAAGTGAAGCGTCGCAACCGCGTCGGTCACCACCCGGTTCATCTCTTCCGGGAAGGGGTGGTAGCGACAACCGGTCCGCAGACCCGCCTCGACGTGCCCCACCGGTATCTTGTGGTAGAAGGCCGCCAGTGAGGCGGCCATCGTGGTGGTGGTATCGCCGTGGACAAGCACGAGATCGGGAGGCCGCTCACTCAGAACGCCGTCGAGGCTCTCAAGGACCGCGCCGGTCACCCGGCTCGGCGACTGGTTGTCCGTCATGATGTCCAGATCGACGTCCGGCACGATCCCGAACACCTCGAGCACCTGATCCAGCATTTC
>JBDRTQ010000216.1:0-2265 GCA_043823885.1 Candidatus Eiseniibacteriota bacterium
GGAGACTAAGTTTTTCTTCCGCGAGGCGCACGTGAGATTCCACGCGAACAGGTTCGAGACGCACCTGTTCGCCGGACAGGACCGGTTCTGGCTCAACGAGCCGCTCCTCCAGATCGTGGACTCGGGACAGGTGAAGCACGACGACTACGGGCCGCGGGCGCAGGGGATAAGGCTGGACTTCTGGGACACGTACGGGTTCTCCGGCGCCGCCTTCATGAGCGAGCGAAGCGACTACATCTCCTCCAGGTGGTCCGGGCTCTCCTCGACAGAGCAGGGCTACTATCCCGGTTCGGCTCCGGGAGACACGATCTCGAGCAGCACCGACGACTACCGCGGTTTCAGAGTGAACAGGAAGGTGTTTTTCGACCGCCTTCAGCTTGGCAGCACCTACGCGAGGAAGGACTTCAACGAGACGGCCTACGTGGGCAGGAGCGGCAACTTCGACGAGACGGTGGCGTTCGACGCCGAGCTCGCTCTTGGCGACATCGTGCCGGCCATCGCGCAGTTCGGACGCGTCACGTGGGCATCCGAATACGGACGGACCACTTCGGGACACCTGAGTGACGACGAGGACCCCGGCGTCAACGGCTTCAAGACGGAACTCAGGGACATCCGCGTGGGGCCGATGAGTTTCCTGGGCGCGTGGGAGACGTACGGTAAGGACTTCTACAACCAGGGCCTGGCGCACGGCGACAGGCAGAATCTGAACGGTTACACCCAGTACTACGCCGAGGGGCACTACCGCGTTCCCACGAAGGCCGTCAACCTCAAGGGCTGGATCAGGCACGCCGAGCCTGAGGACCCGCTGGTGACGAGCCACGCGCAGTCGGTGGGCAACATCGATGAGTGGGGGAGCGAGGCGTACATCGAGTTTCTGAACGGGTTCACGGGCAAGACCGAGTACAAGGTCTACGAGGACAACAACGGCATCTGGCCCAACCTCTTCTTCGAGCTGACGGGCGAGAACAGGCTGGTCAAACTGCGGACGCAGTTCCGCGTCAGGGACATCGACTCCGACTACGAAATGACGGCCTATGGCTTCGAAGCGAACGTCAACCTGAGCGACGTCTGGAAGTTCTACGCGCGCGTGATGAACGTCGACGAGGCCACCGAGTCCAGGCAGACGGCGTTCGCGCAGGTAAGGTATCTGGGTTGGAACAGCGCGGAGTTCTTCGTCGAGTTCGGCAACCCGGATCAGAGCAACGACCTTGTCAACGACGGCGACTTCGTGTCGCACGGCGCGAACTCGATCACCGAGCAGGTGTTCAAGGCATTCGTGAGGATCTACTACTAGGGGAGAAAGCTGGGGCCGGCGGGCCCCGTGAACCACTTGTGGGAGGCGTGACAAGCGCCCCGTCTGGAGAAGAACCCATGAAGCACAGATGCATCGCAGGTGTGACAGCCGTGACAGTTTTCGCTCTCCTTGTCGCCGGGAGTGCGATCGCGGGCTTGTCCAAGGTGGACGGCGGCGTGGAGTTCACCTTCGACGACCCGAGCGCGGGCAGCGTGAGCCTGGCCGGCGACTTCAACAACTGGAACATGAACGCGCAGCCGCTCACGGCTGACGCGGACGGGGTCTGGAGGGTGGTCGTCGATCTTGAGCCGGGTGAATACGAATACAAGTTTGTCGTGAACGGCTCCGAGTGGATCGCGGATCCTGAGAATCCGAAGGTCGTGGGCGACTACGGCAATTCGGGCATCACCGTCAACGACGACGGTGAGCCAGTGCACGGCGGGACCGCTGACGCCATCTCGAACACGACGGCGAACTCGCGCGTGATGCTCAATGGCTGGTACCGGGCGACGTACGACACCCAGTCCGACGTGCCCAGCGACCCACGGTGGCGCCTCGACCGTCCGGCGCATGAAGTGTACTTGCAGGTCAACCCGACCGTGACTTCGGTTGCCACGGGAAGCGCCACCCTCTACCTGTCGACGGGGACCGGGAACTACAAGGAGGTTTCGATCGACCTCTACAGTGGCTGGGCCAGGCTCGAGGGCGGTCCATTCAGCGTGACCGGATTCTACAACGAAGAACTAGTGCAGTACGACAATCCCCTCGAGACCGTAGGGCACATCAATCTCGGAGGGACGATCCCAGAGGAGCACATCCCGTTCGGTCGCGGAGCGCAGGGCATTATGCTCGACACCGAGTTCTGGGACGTCACCCTGAGCATGATCTACGCGAACGTCTACGACTACTACATCATGAACGACCCGAGCGTGTACGATAACACCGAGACGGACTTGGTGGCGGCACGACTC
>JBDRTQ010000217.1:0-9839 GCA_043823885.1 Candidatus Eiseniibacteriota bacterium
TGGCCCAGAAGGGCATGCCGGTGCTTCACGTGCCCAGCGCCGACTACTTCATCGAGCGATACGACCTGGCAACGGAGCCGACGCCGCTCCCCGAGGTAGGGACCGGAGGCACGTTCTTCCGTGACAGGTACAACGTCCCGCTCGCGGGCATCCTGGCCGTGCTCTACGGCTTCCTGATCTTCGTGGTCGTCAGGATCGACCTGAAACACTACCTGTTCCGCCGCCCGCGGTAGAACGCGGGCGGCTTCCGCTCCGGCCCGCGAGGCGCGGGCGGCCGAGTTCGGACACCGGAGGTGCAATGAGAAGAGCTTTCACTCTTGGTGCGGTGGCCATCGCGCTGACCGCGGTTCTGGCGCAGGCCACCTTCGCTGCGGATTGGAAGTCGTTCAGGCCCGCCGACTACTCCGCGAAGATCAAGGTCTCCATCGGAGGCAGCGAACATACCTACTACAAGTTCACCGATGACGAGCCACTGACCTTCTCCGTCGAAGGCCCTACCAGGGTCAAGATCCTGACGCGCGTACGCGTGCCCAACGACCGCGAGTCGGTGGGGTACGGCGTGTCCATCTCAATGGACGGCGTCCATCTCGAAACGGTTGAGAAGGAAGCGTATCCAAAGGAGTCGGCCTTCTACATCGCGTTCAACAGCGTCCGCCCGGGTGTCCTTCGCCGCGTCTACATCGACGTCCCGACGGGGCGGCACGGGTACGAGCTGAGGGCGACCGGCGGCCACGCGGTCGACGCGCGGCTGTTCGAGTCCGCTGAGTCGAAGCCGTCGCTCGTGTCCATCGCGCCGCGCGACTACGGCTCGGTCGAGACGCTCCTCTACAGGGACAAGGAACTGACCTACTACCTCCTGACGAAGGGCGCGCCGGTCGTGCTCGACGTCGTCGGGCCCACAAACGTCAAGGTCAACACCAGGCTTCTCTACGACGCCACGATGCTCGGCGAGCAGACCTACGTCGTCGGGGTCCGGGAGGGCGACGCTCCCGAGTGCGTGTACAGGATCGACGCCGAGCCGTCGCAGACGGTCGTTCTGCGGGACCGGGGCGACGCCATTCCGGGCGCGCTCAGGCACTTCGAGATCGAGGTCCCGCGCGGAGCCCACACGTACCAGTTCCGGCTCGTCGACACGGTCGCGGGCGGCCTCGCCGTCAAGTTCTACATGCCACGCGGGGACCTGACGAATGAGCCGTAACCCGGGTGTGGTCCTGGCATCGTCCACCCTGATTCTTCTCCTTCTGCTGGTGGTTCCGGCGCCCGCCGCTCGCGTCGTTCCCGTGGGCACGCCCGAGCCCGTCGAGATTGAGGTCTCGGGAAAGGCCTACCGGTACTTCCCGCTGACCGGGGGCTCTCCGCTCTCGTTCGTCGTCGAGGGTCCCGCCGTCTTCGAGCCGATACTGCGTTGGAGATTCGAGGACGGGATTCAGGGCGCAGACGTCGATGTCGCGTTCGCGCTCGACGGACGGGCGATGTGGCATCAAGTCTTCCGGCCGGTCGCGGGAGCCGCCGGGTATCCCTCGCAGCCCGACTGGCGCGGAGGGAGAGCCGTTCGCGTGTCGATCGATGTCCCGGCAGGGGAACACATCGTTGAACTCAGGCTCGCCGCGCCGGAGCTGGGCGTCCTCGATGTCAATCCCGTCGTGCGCGCCCCCGACGTCCTGCCGTGGCAGCTGGCGTGGCGCTACGAACTCGGGGTTGCGTACGACAGCAACATATTCAGGTACTCCGAAACGGACGTCGACGACTTCCTGGACGGCCGGGAGGGGCAGAAGTACCCGGTGGAGTACGCGGACGACGTCCGCCTGGAGCCCTCGGTCGACCTCTCGTTCGTTCGGGAGGAGCCCGGGCGACGCGAGACGGAGCTCCGGCTTTCGGCGGACGGGCGTCTGGCCGCTATCAACGGCGAGAAGGGCTTCGCGAAACTGGGCGCCCGCGTGAAGGAGACGAGGACCGGCCTCGCGTACGCCCTTGTCGACTACTACGCGATCCCAAGCTACCACGTCCGCCACCTGTGGGACGCGGACGTCGACGGCGGCGACCCGTACCGGTCCTGCGATCTCAGAAAACACGCGGTCCGGCTGGAGGTGGGGAGCGACAGGTCGCTGCCCGCGGACCTGATCGCGCGGGTCAAGTACGACTACATGGGATACGACCAGGACTTCGTCGAGTACGACTCCGACGCCTGGACGACCGGTCTTGTCGCCGTGGTCCGTCCGGTGCGGGGCGTCCGAGTCGACCTGGGCTACGCGCTCCGCAAGCTGACGGCCCGGGGCTACGACGAGGTCGGGGAGACGCGCGAGACGTCGGACGACAGCGACATCAGCTACGAGCAGGACGAGTACAGCCTGAAGGTGCGGTGGGACGCCGGTTCCGAGGGCGGGATGCCGACGGTCTTCACGTTCGGGGCGAAGCTCTCGGCGCGCTTCTACCAGACCGGCAGGAGCGTGGCGGACGATCCGTACCACGCGGGCCGGGAGGACACCTACTGGACGTTCTCGGGCCGCAGCGCCCACGAACTGTCAGATGGGGTGACTCTTGAGGCCTTCTACGAGCACAGGCGGCGTTCCTCCGAGTCGGAGTTCGTCGAAGCACTGGGGCTTTCCAAGGACTACACGGCAGACCGGGTCGGCGTACGACTCATCTTTGAAGGAGTGCGATTCCTTGACTGAGCGCGTAAGTACTGGTATAATGGGTACTAAGCATCGTCATGTCGCGGTGGCGCTCGTCGCCGCTGCGGCCGTGTGCTTGTGTGTGGCGGGGTGCGCCCAGAAGGGCAGCCCCACGGAGCCCGACGGTTCGGGCGGCTACCGGATCGTGGGCAGCCTCTTGGTCGCCGGCTACGCCGAGGACGTCGACGTCACGGGCGACCTCTGTCTGATCGCCGCCAGCCAGGGCGGGCTGGTGCTGGTCGACGTGTCGGACCCGATTGCACCTGCGCTCCTGTCCGTGGGCGAGACGTCCTATCCGGCCACGGGCTGCGCCTACGTTGCCAGCGATTCGCTGGCGTTCGCGGCGATCGGGGCTCAGGGGATATACGTCTACGACGTGAGCGATCTCCTGAATCCGGTTTGGCAGAGCAACGGGCAGGGGAGCTTCACCAGGGGTGTTGTCACGCGCGAGGTGGCGCCGGGCGGCTACCACGAGGTGATCACGGCCGACGGCTACGGCCTTAAAGCGCAGGAGTGCTACTACTACGGGTCGCTGGACACCTGGTTCTTCCGCCAGGCCGACGACGAGGGGGGCTCCGGAGTCGCGCGCGGGATCTGCCTGCACGGGAATCTGGCACTCATCGCGATCGAGGAGCTGGGGCTCTCGATATACGATGTGACCGACGTGAGAAACGTGCTCTACGTGGGCTCGGTCGATACGCCTGGTGAGGGGCGGGCCGTGGCGGCCTCGGGCGACTACGCCTACGTCGCCGACTGGCGCGCGGGGCTTCAGGTCGTGGACATATCCACTCCCGCGAGCCCCGAGATAGTCGGCAGCGCGGAGATGGAGGGGCTGGCTGACGGTATCGCCTATCGCAGCGGGAAGGTCTACGTCGCAGCGCATTCGGGCGGGCTCAGGGTGTTCGACGTGACCGACCCGACGAACCCGCAGGAGGCGGGCTTCCTCGAGACGCCGTTCGCCAACGACGTGTTCGTCACCGATTCTTACGTATACGTGGCCGACCGGGACTGGGGCCTGGTGGTCGCTGAAGAGGAATAGAAGAAGCAAGCGCGCAGCACGTCTGTCACTCGGGTGACGACAACCGGGGGAAGGAGCATCGAAGTGACACGCTCAATTACAGTCGCCGTACTCCTAGTGCTTCTCGCCGTCTCTTTCGCCTCCGCCAGGGAGTGGGTGCCGTTCGCAGACACCCCGATCTCCGAGGAGGTGGAAGCAGGCATCACATCATCGGACCTCTCGACGACCGTGATCGAGGTCGAGGTTCCCGGCATGATGGTGGAGCCGGCGTTCCGGGGCATGCCCGGTTCCGTCGACCTGGCCATCCCGGGGGCGCGTCCTCTGAGCAACCCCGGCATGCCGAACCTGCCGGTCCTTTCCTACATGCTGGCCGTCCCGAACCACGGTGATGTCAGGCTCGAGGTCGTCGCGCTCGAGGAGCGCGTGCTTCAGGGCTACGACATAGCCCCCGCGCGACCGTTCGAGCTCGAGGGGCGTGATCAGCTCATCGACGCCACGGCGGACCCCGCCGTCTACGCGACCGACGCGTTCTATCCCGAGGACGTCGCTTCGATGGGTGAGCCGGGCATCTTCAGAGACCTGAGGCTTGTCTCGGTGCGCGTCAATCCCGTGCGCTACAACCCCGTGACCCGCGAGCTCTCGATCGCCGAGAGGCTGCAGGTCAGGGTCGTGACGGACGGCGGTTCCGGCGTCAACCCGAAGCGCGTCGAGAGGGACTTCCGCTCCGCAGCCTTTGAGCCCATCTACGCCGCCGTGGTCGACAACTACGACCAGCTGCCGCGGGCCGAGCTACAGCGCGGCTCGTATCTGGTCATCACGGTCGACGATTACGTAGCGGCGCTCAGTCCGTTTGTGGAGTGGAAGCGGTCGCGTGGGATCGAGACCGAGGTCGTTCCGCTCTCCACCATCGGTACGAGTCCGACGAACCAGGACATCAAGGACTACATCCAGAACGCATACGACACGTGGCCCAACCCGCCGGACTACGTGCTCCTCGTCGGTGACAGCACGACGTCAGACCCCTACGGGACGATGCCGTGCTGGTACCTGCCGGCCATTCCGTTCAGCCACGTGATCGACCACCCCTACGCGGAGCTTGCTGGCGGCGACTACTTCCCCGACGTCATCGTCGGCCGCATGTCCGTCGACAGCCCGACGGACGTCGTGGTCGCGACGCTCAAGGTGCTCTCATACGAGCGCGATTGCGACGGACCGAACAACACCTGGTACAAGAACGCGCTGATGGTCGCGGGAAACTACGGCGCGACGCCGCCCCCGACCTCTCCGAGGCAGACCGTCCTCCGCGTGCGCGAGATGCTCTACGACCGCGACTACGCGCAGGTCGACACGATCTTCTACCCACCCTACATCACCCCGAATCCTATCGGAGCCACCATCGACGCGGGCGTGGGCATCGTCAACTACCGGGGGTGGGGCAACGACGCTGGGTGGCACTACCCCGAGTACTACGTCGACGACATCAACGCCCTGTCGAACGGCAACGCGCTTCCCATCATGACGAGCTGCGTATGTGGCAGCGCGGCCTGGGAGAGCTGGGGATTCGACCCTTGCTTTGGTGAGGCGTGGATACGCGCCGGCTCGCCTGGCAACCTCAAGGGTGGTCCCGCGATGCTCGGCCCGAGCGACCGCAATACGCACACGCGCTGGAACAACGCCATCGGAAGCGGTATCTACCAGGGCATGCTCTACGAGGGGCTGGAGCACTTCGGGCAGGCACTCGTTCGCGGCAAGTTCGAGGTCTGGAAGTGGTTTGTGGACGAGCGCGATGCAGACGACTGGGTCGACTACTACTTCAATATCTACAGCGTTATCGGCGATCCGGAGCTGTGGCTCAGACTGGATTCTCCCTCAAGCTTCGCGGTCTCGCACGAGGCCGCTGTCGATTTCGGAGAGAACAACCTCCTGGTAAGGGTGACTGACTCCGGTGGCAACGTCGTGCCGGGCGCCGAGGTCATCCTCTACAAAGAGAACGAGTTCATCGAGTCCCGCACACTCAACGGCGAGGACCGCGTGCTCATACCGATGCCTGCTGAGACGGCCGGGACAGTGTATGTCACCGTGGTCGCCAAGGACTACGTGCCCTACACCGGGGAGTGCGAGGCTTCATCGGTCGACAGGCACGTCGGCTACTTCACCCACTCGGTCGACGACGACGCTTCCGCTCCGAGCAGTGGCAACGGCGACGGAGTCATCAACCCGGGCGAGACCGTCGAGCTGGCAGTGACGCTCAAGAACTACGGCACGCTGACCGCTTCGGGTGTCAGCTGTTCGTTCGACGTGATCGAGCACTCGTCCTGGGTCGACGTCGTCACGCCACAGAGCGCCTCCTACGGCAGCATCTCCGGCGGCGGCACGGCCTCCGGCAGCCAGCCGTTCCTGTTCGAGGTGCTGGACGGATGCCCGGACGGGGAAGTGCTGGTGTTCCTCCTCGAGGCGACGGACGGTTCCCGCGCGACGTACACGAGCGAAGTCCGCGTCGAGGTCGGCGCTCAGGCGCTCTCATACTACGCGATGGCAATAAGCGGCGACGGCGTGCTCGATCCGGGCGAGACGGCGACTCTCACCGTCACGCTGGAGAACGAGGGTCCGCTTGGCGCGACTTCCGTGACCGGCACGCTCCGGACTCCGACGAGCGGTCTGACAGCCGGGGATGCTTCCGGTTCATGGGGCACCATCGCCGCAAGCAGCATGGCCACGAACTCGGGCAACACGTTCCAGGTGACGGCCGCCGCAGGAGTGGCCGTCGGCCATGAGTTCCTGCTGGCGATAGACCTCACGGGTGACGACGGGCTGTCGCAGTTCGTCGTCTTCCCGCTCGTGGTCGGTACGGTCACCTCGAGCGACCCGGGTGGCCCTGACGCTCACGGATACTACTGCTACGACGACACGGACACGGGATACGGCGAGACGCCGGTGTACTCGTGGGTCGAGCTGGACCCGTCATACGGCGGCAGCGGCAGCGACCTCGGGATGGTCTACGACGAGATGGCCAATGTGGCGCTCCCGTTCACGTTCCGGTTCTACGGCGAGGAGTTCAACACGATCGGCGTTTGCTCCAACGGCAACATCGGCTTCGGACCTCAGCCCGAGTGGGAGAAGCAGCCGCGCAACACGCCCATCGGCGCGCCGCTTGGCCCGGCAGGTATGGCGGCGCCCTTCTGGGATGACCTCGACCCAGGTGCGGCCGGCAAGGTGCTGTATCAGAACCTGGGCGGAGGCCGCTTCGCGGTCGAGTGGAGCCGCGTGCAGTCGACCTATCTGGACACGATGTCGGGCACGCCGTACCTCCAGACGTTCGAGCTCATCCTGTACGACCAGGACGTCCACGCGACCGAGACCGGTGACGGCGAGATCCTGTTCCAGTACCACACCATCGCCAACGCCGACACGGCGAACGGCGCGACCGTCGGTATCGAGAACCTGAATCAGACCGACGGGGTCGAGTACAGCTTCTTCATGATGTATCCCGACCACGCGGCGCCGCTGATCTCCGACAGGGCGGTCAAGTTCACGACCGACCCGCCCGACAGCTATCCTTCGACGGGAGTCGAGGAAGCGGCCGCGCTCGGAGTGAAGATCCTGGGCAACCGTCCGAACCCGTTCAACCCCGTGACGAGCATCGCGTTCTCGATGCCGGCGACGGCCGACGCCGAGTTGGCGGTCTTCGATATCGCAGGTCGGCGCGTGGCCACTCTGATCAGTGAGGAAGTGGAGGTCGGCCGTCACGAGGTCGTCTGGGACGGCACGAACGAAGCGGGCGAGCCCGTGGCGAGCGGAGTCTACTTCTCGCGTCTGATGGCGCTGGGGGAGGAAATGTCCGCCAAGATGGTGCTCCTGAAATAGGGGCGCGCCCGAACAGCGGGCATCAGGCAGGTCTCTTCGAGAGACCGCATCCAGGGACTGCTTCGAGAGTCTGCATCCGGAGGGTTCGCACATGACACCAAGGAGTCCGGCGGCGCCGCGACCCGCGATCCTGCTTGTGATCGCCGGACTGGTCGTGCTTGCGTCCGCGCCCACGGCGTTGGCGCTCGACGAGGAGTACCACACGAGAGCCGAGGTCCACACCGAGATCCTCGCGCTGGCCGCGAGCTATCCGGCCATCGTGAAGGTCGACACACTGGGTGTGACCGCGACCGACGGCTTGGACGTCTGGGCGGTGAAGCTCTCCGACAACGTCTCAGTCGACGAGGACGAGCCCGTGGTGTTCTACGACGGCGTGCACCACGCAGAGGAAGTGATGGGGCTCGAGGTCATCATGTGGATGCTCGACGAGATGACTGCGGCCTACGGCGTGGACGGCACTGTCACCCAATGGATCGACGACCTCGAGATATGGTTCATTCCCATTCTGAACCCGGAGGGCCACGACATCGTCACCGCCGGGATCGACACCATCTGGCGCAAGAACAAGTTCGACAACAACGGGAACAGCACGTTCGATCCGCTCCTCGATGGCGTCGACATCAACCACAACTACGACTTCAATTGGGAGCTGGGTGGCAGCGACAACCCTGCGTCCGAGTACTACCGCGGTCCGTCCGCGGGCTCCGAGAACGAGACGCAGATCCTCTGTGACTTCTGCCTCGAGCACAAGCCGCTCTTCTCGCTCAACTACCACAGCCCGAGGAGTTCTCCCGGCGACCTGGTCTACTACCCGTGGTACTGGCCGCTCCAGGGGTTCTCGCCGGACCACTACACCATCTATCCGATAGTGAGCGAGCTCTGCGCTCGAACCCTGACGGAGACGGACACGCCCTACATCGCGCAGTACGGCTACGCGGACGCGGGCAAGTGCCGCAACTGGCAGTACGGGGTCGTCGGGACCATCGGCCTCACGATGGAGATCCTGAGCGAGCTGTGCCAGCCCGGCGGTCAGAGAGTGGCGGGAATCTGCGACCGCGTGTCGACGGGTTCGTACTACCTGCTCGAGAGGGCCGCGGGCCCGGGTCTCACCGGGCACGTGACGGACTCGGGTTCACGGGCGCCGGTCGTGGCCGAGGTTGAGATCCTCGAGAACACCTCCGAGCACCTGACACCCCGCACGACCGATCCGGACTACGGACGCTACTGGCGGCCGCTCAAGGCAGGGACCTACACGGTGGAGTTCTCCGCCTTCGGGTACGACACGCAGACGTTCACGGATGTTGTCGTGGACTCGACTGGATGGACCGTCCTCGACTGCGCGCTCGAGTCGTGGGTCGGCGTCCCGGAGGACGAGTTCAGCACACCGCGCATCACGGGCGTGTCGCCGAATCCGTTCAGCGGAAGCGCGACGGTCAGTTTCGTCGCGCCGGGCGCGACGCTCGCCGGTGTCGAGATCTACTCGGCCGCGGGCAAGCTGGTCGCTCGTTGCGAGGCCGAGCTTCGAACGAGGGGTGAGAGCGCGGCGGTCTGGGACGGCCGCAGGCTCTCCGGCACTCCCGCTGCATCGGGCGTCTACTTCGCGAGGCTCCTGACCGATGCGGGTGAGGACACGGTCAAGATGGTGTACGTGCGGTAGTCGAGGCGCCGCTGACGAGAGCCACGAGACCTCTTTCAACCGATTCCGGGTCCGCATCGACCGGGATCGGTTCTTCTTTTGGCCCCCTCATGAAGAAGAGCACGACCTCTTTGACCGGCCGTCGGGCCACCGCGGCGAGAGCGAGCCCGTAGGCCTGCGCCTGCCCGCGATAGTGCTCCCTGAGCTCCGCCGTGCCGCCATCTCCGAGCACGTCCGTCTTGTAGTCGACGATGACGAGGCCGCCGTCCTCCTCGAAGACCAGGTCCATCTTGCCCTCTATCGTGGCGCCGTCCCGAGCGAGGCAGAACGGGAGCTCGCGCCACACCAGCGCCGCGCCGCGTGCTCGGTCGAGGACGGGGCTTCTGAACGCGCCCTCGATGATGGCCGCGGCCACGGACGCCGCCTCTTCGGGGAGCCCGGACGAAATTGCGACCGCGCGCGTGGTCTCAGCGACAGCGCCCGGCCGATTGAGGTCGAGACTCTCCATGACGGCGTGCACCAGCGTTCCGACGTCCGCGCCGGTGACGCCGGAGGGGAGCGCGGACGATCTCGCAGTGTCTGCCCGCGGGACGAAGGGCAGGTCGTCGTCCGACCTGGCGGAGGACGGCGTGACTATTCTGGCCGGCTC
>JBDRTQ010000218.1:0-5880 GCA_043823885.1 Candidatus Eiseniibacteriota bacterium
AACGGAGCGGGCAAGACGACGACGGTGAAGATGGCGACCGGGATGCTCAAACCGACGAGCGGATCGGCCGTGATCGAGGGTTTCGACATCTGCGAATCGCCCCTCGAGGCCAAGGCGCGGATCGGTGTCGTGCCGGAGACCGGCGCGCTGTACGAGAACCTGACGCCGCGGGAGTATCTGTCGCTCATCGGCCACCTCTACCACCTGGACCGCGCCGAAGCGGAGGGCAAGGCGGAGACGTTCCTCAAGCTCTTCGGGATAGCCGACGCGTCGGGTCGGACCATGACCTCGTTCTCGCGCGGCATGAAGCAGAAGGTGCTGATCTCGGCCGCGCTCCTGCACAACCCCAGCGTGCTGTTCCTCGACGAGCCGCTGTCCGGCCTCGACGCCAACACGGCTCTCGTTCTCAAGGAGCTTCTGCGAGAGCTGGCCTCGCAGGGCAAGACCGTCTTCTACTGCTCCCACGTTCTCGAGGTGGTCGAGAAGGTCTGCGACAGGATAGTCATCCTGAACAGCGGGCGCGTAATCGCCGACGGGAACGTCGAGGAGCTCAAGGACCTGACCAGAGCGGCGTCGCTGGAGGGCGTCTTCAGCGAACTGACCTCCACCGGCGACCTTGCCGACATCGTCCACGCGTTCTCACAGAGCGTCACGGGTGGGAAGGCGGACTAGGGAGTTGCGCGTGCAGGAGGTTGTGGCGCGGAGAGCGCAGGGCGCGAGCGGAGAGAACAGCCTCGACTGGCGGCAACTTCGGGCGCTCCTGGTGGCGGGCATCAAGCTCGACCTGCGGACCTCCCGCGGAGGCCTGGGGCGCGGCAAGCTGCCTCCGTTCGTCGTCGCGCTCATCACTTACGCCGTGATGGGCGTGCTGATGGCCGTCGGTCTCAGGACCCACGGCGACCTCTTCGTCTACTCGCTCTTCACGACGAGCGCGGCGATGTTCATGACCGCGCTCTCGGTCATCATGGAATACGTCACGATAGTGGCCCACCCGGACGACTTCCACATCCTCGCTCACAGGCCCGTCTCGTCGCGCACTTACTTCTGGGCGAAGCTGGGCAACATGCTGTTCTACGTGACGCCCATCGCGCTGGCGCTCACCCTGCCGGCCGCGATAGTCGGCAGCTTCACGCTCGGGCCGGGCTTCCTCTTCGGGCTCTTCCACGTTCTGTGCGGCATCGTCGCGTGTCTGGCGACCGCCGCGACGGTGGTTCTCGTCTACACGGCCACGCTCAAGGTCGTGAGCTACCAGCGCTTCACCGCCATTATGACCTACGTGCACTCGGGCGCCACGCTCGTGCTGGTTCTCGCGTACTTTCTGCTGCCGCGGATGATCGAGGACGACCCGGCGCTGCTCTCGTTCCACCGGGGCGCCTGGGTCTACGCCGCGCCGCCGGCCTGGTTCGCGGGCGCCGTGGAACTCCTGGCGGGAGCGGGCACACGGCAGGACGTGTACCTGGCCCTGATGGCGGCAGCGAGCGCCGCCGTCGTGATAGCGGCCGCGATGAACACGATATCGCTCGACTACTCGAGGAAGATATCCGAACTGACGACGTCCGCGGTCGAGACGGAGGAACGCGCCGACGGCCGCGCGAGAAGGCGCCCGTTCTTCCGGATCGGTCTCGCGTCGCTCGGGACCGGCACGGAACGCGCCGGTTACATCCTCATGGACGCCTACATGCGGCGTGACCGGAAGCTGCGCGCGAGGGTCTACCCGGCGTTCGGCCTGCCCCTTGCTGTCTACATCACCGCGCTGATCCGCCACGACCTGCACAGCCCGTTCGTCCCGTCCCCCGACGGCAGTCCGGTCGCGCTCCAGGAGATAATGGGGCTCTACTGCATCTTCGTGTCTCTGTTCTTCGCTACCGCGATGACGCAGTCCGAGCAGTGGAAGGCCAGCTGGGTCTTCTTCGCCGCTCCCATAGGCGACCTCGCCCAGGTCCTGAAGGGCGCGCGCAGACTCGTGATCTGGCGCTACCTGGTACCGTTCTTCATGCTGCTCTTCGTGCTCCTGAGCCTCAAGATGCCCGTCCTGGGGGCGGCGACCTTCGTCCTGATGGTGTTCCCGATGTGTCTGACGTCGTTCGCGGTCCTTTCTCTCGCGTCCCCGCACATGCCGTTGTCCCAGCAAGTCGAGAGGGGCAGACAGGGCCGTCAGATCGCGTTCTTCATGGTCCTCGGCACGACGATGGTCCCGCTCCTGATACTGCTCCAGCTCCTGATGCAGGAGAGACCGGCGGCCGCGGGGCCGATGCTGGCGGGCCTCTGGGGCGTGGCGTGGGCCGCGGAGCGGCTCGTCGGGACCCGGCTGCGGAGAAGGCTGGCCAGGGAGGAATTCAACGGATAGGTGGCGCTTCGAGGCGGAAGATGGCAGTTCACGCTTGAAGCAGGGGAGGGCCGGGGTTATCATTCCCTGATGTACGCGCCACACGAACCAACAGCGACAGGAGAGTTACATGGCGGAGATGGCCATTACCAAGGAGATGCCGATCGGCGACGTGGTCAAGAGCCACCCGGAAACGGTGCCGGTGTTCATGCAGCACGGTCTTCACTGCATCGGTTGCGCGGTCGCGGCGTTCGAGTCGATCGCCGAGGGCGCGGCGGCGCACGGGATCGATATCGAGGCGCTCGTCAGCGACCTCAACAAGGCGACCGAGGCCGAGAGGGTAGACTAGCTACACACGAGGTTTTCACACCGGGGTGAGACAGCGCTAGGAGGTAGCGATGAAGATGGATGAGTTGAAGAGCTGGCTGGGCTCGCAGGACGGTTGGGACTTCCAGCTCGACGACAAGGGCATCGTCATCCGGAACGACAGGTTCGAGACGCTGACTCACGCAACGTTCGAGGCGGTCGAGGGGAACACGCTCGAGGCCATTACCGCCTCCTGCTCGCAGGGAAAGGACGTCGACCACATCACCAGGGTCACGGGCTACTTCTCACGGACGAGCGGGTGGAACAAGGGCAAGGCGGGCGAGCTCAAAGACCGTCACAGGACGAAGGTCCAGTAGGCAGGGAGCCATGTTATCGGACGCCCGGCGGACAGCCCCCGCCGGGCGCTCTGTTTGCGGGCCGGTCGGGCCTGCGGAGACGATCAAAGGGGAGGAGCGAATGGGGAAGGACTGCCCAAGCCGCGAGGTCAATCTCAAGGCCTGCAACTGCACCTACGAGCCCTGCAGCCGCAAGGGCATGTGCTGCGAGTGTCTGAGCTACCACAGAAGCGCCGGAGAGCTGCCCGCCTGCTACTTCAGCAAGAGCGCCGAGCGGACCTACGACCGCTCGATAGCTGCTTTTGTCAGGGAGAATGGCTAGGGACGCGTGGCGCCCCAAGCTCGAACAGCGGGTTTTCTGCCCGCCGGATCCTCACGTTTCCGCCTAAGACTTGCACTTGACGGATTTTCCAACCTTGTGGTATAATGTAGGTGCTTGAAGGAAGCACTCAGGCTGTGTTCTGCGAGACTCGCGGACGCGGTCGGACGCGCATATTCGTGAGACAGCAGAGGGTCCGGCAGGCTGAATGCAGGCCACGCCGGTCCGCAGGCCCGAAACAAGGAGGTGGTAGCGGGACCTGTTGAGTTACGAATGCGGTCAGATGCACCGCTGCAGCGCAGAGCGCATCTGAATCGCGTGTTGTGAGTGAGGTATGGTCTTTGAGAGAGGTTCACTCTCACTGTGGAGGAAGAGATGAAGAAGCTCTTTGTTATTGCTCTCGTTCTGATCGCCGTGCCCGCGTTTGCGCAGCAGACGCTGAACTACAGCTGGGAAGACGGCGGTACGCTGCTGGGTTCCTATGCGTTTCCTGGTGGGATCACGTTCGAATCGAACGTGACGGGCGCGCAGAACGGCTTGCAGGGCTCGGCGCTCCCGCCCTACACGTGCCCCGGCGCCGTTGACGGCGAGCGCTACCTGCACGTCGCCGAGGATCCTCATGTCGGCACGCCTCAGGCATTCCTGGCGTGGGTGACCGGCCTCACCGATGGCGATGTCGTCGATGCCATGTTCTACGGCTACGACATCACGGCGGGCGCAAGCCCCTCGTGGCGCATCTGGGGCGGCTACACGCTCGGCGCCGACATCAACAACTACATCGCAAGTGCCGGCGGCTCAGCCGGCTACACGGCCGGTACCGGCTGGGATCTCGTCAGCTACACTTGGACCTTTGACAGTGGCCTGGGCACCCGCGACGGTCTCGTGATCCAGGGCCGTCTCTACAGCACGCCATCGACCAGCAACCCCGACCACACGGACTTCTGGGCCGACGACATCACAGTGACGGCTCCGATCACCGCGACGATCCACTTCCCGCCGGCGGCCACGCCGGTGGAGAGCGAGAGCTGGACGAACATCAAGGCTCTCTACAGGTAGTCCTAGGTTGACATCCTGTAGATGCTGAAGCAGTCTGAAGGGGCTCCGTCCGAGAGGCGGAGCCCCTTCCTTATGCATGAGGGGACCGGAACGCCCGTGAGGACCATCGTCGACACTCCTCCTTCCGTTGACACGGCCGGCCCTTCGTGCTAACTTATTGCTCGGACTCGAACCGCCGGGGGAGGGGTATCAGGCTTTCCCGGCGCATTGCAGCCACCCGCACGGAGGTCACGTTGGGCAAGAGAACTCGCATAACGAAGAAGGGCCTCAAGCACGACGCCCTTCTGGAAACGACCGCGAAGGGAACCAAGTTCGTGGAGGATCACCTGAACAAGGTCCTCATCGGGATCGCGGCCGTCGTGGTCGTCGCCCTCGTGGTCTTCATGGTGGTCCGTGGACAGAAGGCGACGGAGCTTGCCGCCAGCGCGGATCTCATGACCGCGTCGCAGAGCGCAAGCTCTGGACTGCTCGCACAGGCGTCGCAGGAATACCAGTCCGTCATCGACACCTATCCCGGCACGCGGAGCGCGGGTGCGGCCACATGCTACCTCGGGACCATCCTGTTCCTGCAGCAGCAGTACGACCCCGCCCTGGAGAACTTCCAGGCATATCTTGACAGATACGGCAAGAAGGGCACTCTTGGGAAAGTCGCCCTCGAGGGAAAGGCTTCGGTCCTCGAGCAGCGCAGAGACTTCCTTGCCGCCGCGGACATCTACAAGGAGCTCGCCGCCGAGTCGCGCGACCTCGAATCCACGGAGGCCCGCTACCTGGGGGACGCGCTGCGATGCTATCGCTCGGCCAAGGACTGGGAGGCCGTGAGGGAGACCGCCACTGAGATCGTCGCGGATCATCCCGACACGCCGTGGGCCGGCGACGCCAGGACCTACCTGGCGGAAGCGAGCGTCTACCTCGGCTCGTAGGCCGGCTGCGGCCGCGGGTCAGCGCACGTCGGGGCGCGCCGTCTCCCGACACAGCAGACGACAGACATGAGCGGCGGGCTTCTACAAGGGAAGTCCGCCGTTTCGCGTCTCCGCTGGGAAGTCGCGGCGCGGGAGGTCGCACCTCCCACGGCAGGGCAGTGGCAGCGTCCGGCTGCGCCGCCCGCGGCTCTCAACGGCGGCCGCGGCGGCCCCGTAAGCCCCCCTCCAGGCCTTCACTCTATACGTCGCATAATACATATTCTGTAAACTACTATACTGGAAGCCGGTGAGAACCATCCTGCTCGGGGCTTCAGACAGAGAGCCGGCCCGCGCGCGTTGCGTCGGAACCGGCTCTTCCCCTGCTCTCGTGTCGGGCTGTCGCGCCGCGCTCCCCGGGACACGCGGAGAAGCTACTCCGTGTCGCCCTCCGGCATCGGCACCTCGGTGAACCTGGGAATGGTCCCTCGCGCGCGCTCGTCGGGATCGCCGTCAACCGGATTGGTGGCGGCGTCTACTTCCGAGACACTGAACGCGTGGTTCATGAGAAGCTCGGCGGGGATGTCGTCCCTGCTCTCGAAGAGCCGTGACTCACCGGGC
>JBDRTQ010000219.1:0-2005 GCA_043823885.1 Candidatus Eiseniibacteriota bacterium
AGGCGGGATCGAAGCTGACCGCGGACGGCTTCTTGGCCCACTCCTTCCCCGATCTCCTCGCCGAACTCGGCACCCTTAGCCGCAACGAGGTGCGCATAGAGCCCGACGGGCACACCTTCACTCAGCTCACCAAGGCGAACCCACTCCAGGAGCGGGCCTTCGAGCTGCTTAACGTCCGCCCGTAGCCAAAGCCCTGCCCGCGCCCATCGACACAAACCCGGTGGTGGGGCGGGATTCGGAGGTGGGGGGGCGAAAACTTCGGCCTAGTAGTCCGTTCCTGAACAAGAGTTACACATCAAAGCAACCCCAGATCGAACTTGTTCCAGCGGAACACCACCGGGGAGGCGTTGAACTCGTCGATACCCAGCAGGATGCGCGCCTTCAGCTCCTCGGTGGAATCCACCCGGATGTGGCGCAGGAAGGTCCGGGCCATCTTGGAGAAGACGCACTCGATGAGGTTGAGCCAGGAGCCGTGCTTGGGCGTGTGCACGTACTGGAAGCGCCCCGGCCGGGTGGCGAGATAGGCCATGGTCTCCCGGGAGATATGGGCCGAGTGGTTGTCGAGCACCACGCGGATGGTCGCCTGGGGCGGGTAGTACTCGTCGAGCTTCTTGAGCAGTCCGATGAACTCCAGGCTGCGATGGCGGTCCTCCACGCCGGCGAAGATGTGGCCCGAGTGCAGGTCAATGCCCGCCAGGATGGAGACGGTGCCGTGGCGGCGGTATTCGTAGTCGCGCGCGATGGTGGAAGCCTTGCCCGGAACGGGCGCACGGTCGGGGGCGACCAGACCGAGCGCCTGCACCCCGGGCTTCTCATCCACGCTCACGGTGTAGCGGGGACGAGGTTGTCCGTCCTCAACAGTCCCCGCGCGCTCAAGCGAGACCTCCCGATAGACCAAGAGCACCTCCTGCATCGTGCGGTCGAAGTCCGGATCGCGCTTCTCCAGGTAGTAACGGATCTTGTGGGGCTTGATGTCACTCTCGTTAAGGATGCGCCATACGGTGCTCTTGCCTGCGTGCGCGAGCCGGGGGAAACCCGCGGCCTCGGCGTGTTCGGAGACGAAGCGGGCCAGGGCGGAGATAGACCACACCTCCGCCGCCAGACCATGGTCTTTGGGCTTGGTGCAGGCGATGTTCACCACCCAGGCCTTGGCCTCATCGGTGATCTCGGGTTCGTGGGGACGGTGGTAGGCGTCTTTCAGTCCCATGCGCACGCCGGCCGCCAGTGCCTTGTCGATGCACCGGTAGATCGCCGGACGACTGAGGCCGACCCGTCGTTTGAGATCGGTGATGGAGATGCCTTCGGCGTAACCGACGAGCACCCGGGCACGCTCCACCTCACGCACCGGCGCCGTTCTCGATTGGGCCAGTCCCTTGAGCAATGTCTTCTCGTCTTCCGTCAACACCAGAGCCGCACGCCTCGACTTTCCCGCCATGGTTGCCTCCATGCGTGAGTCGGAACAGGACCATGGCAAGTATAGCTCATTACGTAACGTTATTGTTGGAACGTACTACTAGTGCGGCCGATTCACCGTGGACGCGAACTCGGAGACAGTCAGATCAGCGGCGCGGATCAGAGCTCGCAGAGTTCCCTTCGCCACAATGCGGTGGTCCGGAACAGAGAGCGTGGCAATGTGGCCCTCCTTCACAAGGATCACATGACTGCCGCGCTGGCGAGCGACTTTCCAGCCCAGGGCAACAAAGCTTCTCACAACGTCCCTTCCGCTCAGCGCCGGAAGGGGCGGCATCAGAGGGCCACTTCTATCTGCCTGGTCTCGATGGTGAGAGGCAGACCGCGCTCAGCACGCACTTCCAGACAAAGGCTGATCGCTTCGCCGATGCTCTCAACGGCTTCCTCTCGTGTCGATCCCTGGCTAACGCAGCCGGGAATCGCCGGGCATTCAGCTACCCACATTCCGTCTTCGTCCCGGTCGACTGTCACAAAGAACTTCATGGCGCTCTCTCTTCCTGCCGCTCAATCCTGCATGGCCCCGGGTCGTCCTTCC
>JBDRTQ010000220.1:0-5826 GCA_043823885.1 Candidatus Eiseniibacteriota bacterium
GGTGACCCGGACTGGCCTGCCTCGGCC
This sequence comes from Candidatus Eiseniibacteriota bacterium, assembly GCA_043823885.1. Classification (GTDB taxonomy): domain Bacteria; phylum Joyebacterota; class Joyebacteria; order Joyebacterales; family Joyebacteraceae; genus JALGZG01. Next base: position 28 of record JBDRTQ010000220.1, read on the forward strand.
ACTCTAATGATCGCCGACGACTTCGACGACGGTGACTGGGTCTACTACGACAACACCTGGTTCATCTACGACCTCATGGACTCCGCGGGATTCGCCCCGATAGACACGCTGTTCAGAAGGAACCCGGTCACCACGAACGACGTCTACGCGTCCGTGAATGCGGGCAGGGGGTTCCTCAACTTCCGCGGCCAGGCGTATTTCAATTGGAACCCACCGTTCAACATCGATCCCGAACTCACGGAGAGCGGCTGGCGGCTTCCGGTCGTCGTCTCCGCCACGTGCGGCACTGGTGTCTACGCCGACGACGGCTACGTCTGCGAGGACTGGGTCCGCGCGGGAACCGCCGGGGACCCGGCCGGGGCCGTCGCGTTCTTTGGCACGAACACGATAATCGGGGGAAGCCTGCAGCTCGCGCTCAGGAGAGGCTACGTGAACGTGGGCTTCATGGCGAACGCGTTCGGGGAGAGCGGACTCACGCTCGGCGAGGCCTGTCTGGCGGGGAAGCTGAACCTCTACCAGAACGACGAGAACGAGCAGGAATATCAGGGCTGGAACCTGCTCGGCGACCCGGAACTCAACCTGTGGACGGCGGTACCCACCGAACTCTCAGTGCTTCACAACGAGGCAGTCGCAGTCGGATCCTCTGAGTTCGCCGTGACGGTTCTGAGCGGCGGAATGGCCGTCGAGGGCGCTCTGGTAGCGTGCGTCAAGAACGACGATGTCTACTCCTGGGGGCATACGGACGCGTCCGGCGGCGTTGCGCTGCCCATCTCGCCGACGACTGCCGGCACGCTCTCAGTGACAGTGACGGCCAGAAACACCTTCCCTCACGAGGGCTCGGTAGTGGTCGTCGACGGAGGGCCGTTCATCTCCTACTCCGACATCCTGATCGACGACAGCGCCGGTGGCAACGGGGACGGCCTTCTGAGCCCCGGCGAGTCTGCCGAGGTCTGGATAGAGCTCACCAACATCGGCGACGAAGCCGCGGCCAATCTCTCGGCGGTGTTCCGCACGGGAGCCGCCGGTGTGACCGTAACGGACAGCATCTCGTTCTACGGGGACCTTCCGCCCGACTCGACCGCGTGGGGGCAGGACGCGTTCTCGCTCACCGTATCACCGGACGTGCCGGAATGGTACATCGTGCCATACTCGCTCGCGCTGGCCTACGGGGAGACGACGGGCGCGATCCACCCGCCCGCCATCGGGATCGCCACCGGGCATCTCGCATTCAACTCGACGACGGTCGAGGACGCGACGCCGGGAGGCAACGGGGACGGTGTCCCGGGATCCGGTGAGACCGTGGGGCTCACGATCACCCTGGTGAATGACGGTGAGTGTGACCTGACATCGGTCGAGGGCATCCTGACGACATCTGGCCCCTACGTCGCGGTGACCGCGGGGAACGCCGCCTTCAGCAACGCTGACGCCGGGTCGCTCTGCGGCAACCAGAGCCTCCCCTTCATAATCTCGATCTCCCCGGTCGCCCGAGACGGCCACGTCGCGCCGCTCTCGCTCGCCGTGACCGCAGCGGGCCATTCATATCAGTACTCGAGTGTGGTCGACTTCGACATCGTCATCTCAGGCACGTCGCCGGCCATGCCCACAGGACCCGATGAATATGGATACTACGCGTACGACGTGAGCGACTCGGCCTACGGCTCGGCCCCGACGTTTGAGTGGGTGGACATCGTTCCACCGGGCCCGGGTACTATCGTAGGGGATATCACCAACGCCGACGCCGCCACCACGACGGTCGGCACGTTCTTCGACTTCGGGTACTACGGCGTCGATTACAATCAGATATCCATCTGCTCGAACGGCTTCGTCGCTGCAGGCGTCACAGACTATCGCTTCGGGGACAACTCGCCGATACCGGACACACACGGTCCGCCGAACATGATCGCACCATTCTGGGACGACCTCGACCCCTCGGCTGGAGGGGACATCTACAAGTGGTTCGACGTGCCCAACCACCGCTGGATCATACAGTTCGACGAGGTCCTTCACTGGGGTTCCACCGACAGTGAGACGTTCCAGATCATCATCATGGATCCTGCCTACTACCCGACGCCGACCGGCGACGCCCCGATTCTCTTCCAGTACGGGAACGTCAGTGCACCAGATCAGTGTACGGTTGGCATCGAGGATCTCTACCAGACCGATGGGCTCGAGTGTCTCTGCAACGGAGCCTACGGCGCGGGCGTGGCGCCCATATCCGGCGGCTCGGCGATCCTGTTCACGACGGTGCCGCCATCCGATCCGGCGGTGGCGTGGCTCGTCCTGGGCAACGTCGTCTTTGATGACACGGCGGGCGGGAACGGCGACGGCGAACTGCAGCCGGGTGAAACCGTGACACTGACGCTCGAGTTCAACAACGACGGCGGCGCCGACGCCGAGAACATCTCGGTTCTTCTGTCGTCCGGGGAGAGCGCGCTGACTGTCGTGGACAGCACTTCGGCCGTCCCCAACATCCCCACCGGTGGCTCGCAGAGCAACTCGGACCCTCTGACCTTCGTAGTCAACGAGAGCATCAGCGACACGGTCGCTACGCTCTGGGCTCGGGTCACGGCGAACGGAGGGGCCTACACCGGCGCCGGGAGGATCGATGTCCACATCGACCTGACCTCGACCGGAATCGGGGACGACCCGGTTCCCTCCGTCTTCAGCCTGCGGCCGGGGCGCCCGAACCCATTCGCCGCTGACACCCGGCTGCAGCTGACGCTCCCGACGTCCGAGAGGGTCGTGGCGCGCGTGTACAACCTGGCAGGGTGTCTGGTGAAGACGCTGGTCGACGCACCGCTGTCGGCTGGCGAGCACTTCGTGCCGTGGGACGGCACGGACGAGAGTGGTAAGCGCGTGGCCAGCGGCGTCTACTTTGTGAAGCTCATGGCCGGCACCGACCGCGCGTCGCGGAAGGTCGTATTGCTGAAGTAGCCTCGAACAAACACGGTCGCGGCTGACCGCTGAGATCGCGGGCCGGGTGAGTTGGCACTCCCGGCCCGCGATTGACGTACGGCGGCATAAACCCCCGCCGCTTGACCCGCATCCAAACTGATGGGATAATCGAATCGCCCTCCCAGACGCGCACCACGTACCCGTCACAACCGGGACACGGAGGACGTCATGCGACGTTGGGTCGCCACGGCGCTTGCCGCCGCAGTCTGTCTGCTACTCACGGCCGGCGCGCACCACGCTTCAGTCGCACACGCACAGCCGGCGAGCCCGCTTGCGCAGGAGCGACCCGAGGCGGAGCTTCTCTCGGAATCGCGCGACCGGATCGTGATCCGCCTGACGGCGGATGCCGATGCGCGCGAGGTGTCGACGCTCATCCGCGTGCCCGACACCGGCGCCATCGAGACCGAGGTAGCTGAGCTGGAACTACTCGGACCGGACGGCTGGCCGGTCGGGCGCTACGACTGGGACGCGAGCGCCCTTGTCGTCGCCACCGAGCCGGCCATCATGCGTGACGTCAGGGTGGTCAGAGTGACGTTCGCGCCCGCCGAGTTGTCACTTCCGCAGAACGCCACGGCCTGCGCGGCGACCGTGGTCGTCACGGCGACCGCAACGCCTGGTATCAACGAGAAGCTCCGCGACCATCGCGCGCACTCCCCCACCTTCCGCAGGATCTACGAGAGCATGCTTCTGAACTACAGTGCCGACGACGAGAACGCCGCGGCAGCAACCGACCGCGAACTCGTGGGCTCCCGCTACCTCATCGTCACCGTCGACACGTTCGCCGGAGAGCTGGACTCCCTTGTCGCGTGGAAAGCAGCGAAGGGGCTCCTGCCCATGGTGGTGACTCCGCCCAGCGGCGTGTGGAGCAGGTACGAACTCAAGGAGTACATAGACAACGCCTACAGCACCTGGGACATCCCGCCCGAGTTCGTGCTGTTCCTTGGCGACACGGAGCTCGTCCCGACGGGGGGCGGCACGCCGAAGTCCGACAACTACTTCGCGCACGTCGACGGCGACGACTACCTGCTGGACATCCTCGTGGGGCGGCTCCCGGCAGAGAACGCGAGCGAGTGCAGGACGATGATCGCCAAGACCCTGAGCTACGACAGGCCATGGATCCACGGGGACGCACACTGGCCGCTGAGCGGATCGCTTCTGCTGAGGGAGGACGGCGACGCGTCGGACGCCGTCTACTATGCGAACACGTGGTTCGCGTACGACCTGATGGAAGAAGCGGGCTTCTCGCCGATCGACACGCTGTTCGCGGGTGCACACGTCACGGCCAATCAGGTGATCGAATCTCTGAGCGCGGGCAAGGGCTTCGTCAACTACAGAGGCGTGTCCGGGGACTACTGGGCGGCGCCGTTCAGCATCTGGCCCGGGAACGTCGAGTGCGGATGGAAGCTCCCCATCGTCATATCAGCCACCTGCCTGAGCGGCAACTACTACGAGGACGTGGCCATATGCGAGGCCTTCCTGCGAGCCGGCGATGAAATGGAGCCTCGGGGCGCCGCCGCCTTCTTCGGCACCAGCACGGCCGGGGCGAGCCTCGATCTCTCGTTGAAGCGGGGCTACGTCGACGAGGGGTTCTTCGCCGGAGCCTTCGGCGCGGATCGCACTCTGGGCGAGGCGTGCGCCGCCGCGAAGCTCAATCTCTACCTTCACCTGAACGACCGGGAGGAGTACGAGGGCTGGAATCTCCTTGGCGACCCGGAGCTCTCCCTGTGGACGGCGCCGACCACTCAGCTCCTGGTGGAGCACGACGACATCGTTTCGCTCTCCTCCGACCTCTTCACCGTGCTCGTGACATCCGGCGGACAGCCCGTCAAGGGCGCGGAGGTCGTTCTCGGCTGCATGCCTGACGTCTTCGCCGGCGGCGTGACGGACGACGCCGGGCTCGCCGAGCTTCCGCTGGCGCTCGTCTCACCCTGCACACTCCGGCTGACGGTGGTGGCCAAGAACACGCGCCCCCACGTGAGCTCCGTCCGCGTGATTCCCAACGGCCCGTACGTCGCCGTCGCGACGAGGTCGGTAGCGGACGCGTCCGGCGGCAACGGCGACGGGATGGCGAGCCCGGGGGAATCCGTGCAGGTATCACTTGCCCTGGTCAACCTCGGGGACCAGTCGGCGACCGCTGTCGAGGCGCGCCTCGAGTGCCACGACGACCACGCAACGGCACTGGACAGTTTCGTCCAGTTCGGGGACATCGAACCAGATTCGACCGCGTGGGGACCATCCGAGTTCCTTGTGGCCGTCGACGCGGGCTGGACCGGTGGCTACGACCTGCCTCTCACCCTGACTCTGTCCTACGGGGACTCGACCAGCGTCCTGACGCTGCCGCCTCTGGAAACGGTCTCGGGGGACCTGGCGGTCTTCGACGTCCTCGGGGATGACGACTCCCCCGGTGGCGACGGAGACGGCAGCCTCGAGCCCGGAGAGGTGGTCGGCATCGAGGTGCGCCTCGACTGCTACGCAGGTTCGGGCCTGACCGGCATCACGGGCGTGCTGTCCAGCAGGACCTCCCGGATCAGCGTGACGTCGGCCTCCGCGGCGTTCCCGGACGTCGCATCGGGAGCGCAGAGCACGAACGGAAGCGCTCCCTTCATCGTGTCAGTGGCGCCCGACGCCGAACCCGGCAACGCCCGGCTCTTCCTCCGCGTCACCGGAGACGCGGCGACCTACGCCTACGCGGAAACGCTGGCGCTGGGCCTTGCCGTCGCCGAGGTGTCCCCGCTTCACCCCACGGGTCCCGACGCCTACGGCTACTACGCCTACGATTCGAGCGACACGCTCTACGCGGCGGCCCCGAGGTTCGAGTGGGCCGAGATCGCGCAGCCCGGGCCC